>NZ_VHLC01000005.1:0-156993 GCF_006547355.1 Myxococcus sp. AB036A
GCCCACCACCCGCTTCAACCCACGAACCAGGTCCAACCGCCCCGCCTGGAGCGCGGGCACCAGCCCGAACAGCAGTGTGGTCAGCATGGCCAGTCCCGCGGTGAAGGCCAGCACCGGGCCATCCAGCGACACCTCTTCGATGCGGGGAATGTCCCGAGGCCCCCACGTGGCCAGCGCATCCAGCGCCCACATCGCCACCAGCAGCCCCACGGCCGCGCCCAGCCCCGCAAGCACGCCGCACTCCACCAACAGCTCGCGCGCGATGCGGCCACGGCTCGCGCCCAGGGCGATGCGCACGGAGACTTCCCCCTCACGCGAGGCTGCCCGTGCCAGGAGCAGGTGCGTGAGGTTCGCGCACGCGATGAGCAACACCAAGCCCACCGCGCCCAGCATGAACAGGAGCGACGGACGGACGTTGCCCACCAGCACGTCGCGCAGCGGCTCCACGCGCGCATCCTTGCCCTCGTTCGTCTGGGGGTACTGCCCCGCGAGACGGTGGGCGATGGCGGAGAGCTCGGTGCGCGCGGACTCCAGCGCCACGTCCGGGCCCAGCCGGCCGTACACCTCCAGCCAGTGCGCCCCGCGCCCGTCGGGCTTCGTCATGCCCTCTTCCCAGAGCAGCGGGCTCCACAGCTCCGAGCGAGCGGGGAAGTCGAAGCCCGGCGCCATCACCCCCACCACCGTCCACGGCTCCGGGGCGCCCAGGTTCACCGAGCGCCCCAGCACGGCGGCGCTCCCGCCGAAGCGGCGCTGCCACAGCGCATGGGAAATCACCGCCACCTTCGGAGCGCCGGGCCGGACGTCATCGGGGTGAAGCGCGCGCCCCAACTGCACGCGAGCGCCCAGCATCGGGAAGAAGTCGCCCGTCACCATCCCCGCCTGCACCTTCTCCGGCGAGGTGTCCGCGCTGTCCGCCGCCAGCGTCATCGCCACGGGCGCCACCGCGGACAGACCCTTCAACGTGCGGCTCTGCTCCCGCAGGTCCATGAAGTCCAGCACGGAGGTGGGCCCCGGCCCCTGCGTCCTCAGGCTGTACACGCGCACCAGACGGGCGTCGTCGTGCATGGGCAGCGGCCGCAGCAACACGGCATTCACCACGCTGAAGATGGAGACGTTGGCGCCAATCCCAAGCGCGAGCGTGGCCACCGCGACCAGCGTGAAGGTGGGACTGCCACGAAGCCGGCGCAACGCGAAGCGGAGGTCCTGGCCAAGGGTCATCGTCATGTCCAGGACGCCCGAGCATGCCGCGTGCCACACCCGGCGTACAGGCCATCTGGACGAAGCGAGAAGCCCGGTTGCACGGGAATGGGAATCGGAGTCCCGCATCCGGACATCCCGCGCGCTTCCGCGTGTCGTTTCTCCCACTCCGTCCAGCGGCCGCGGTTATCCCTCCGCCATTCCCGACCGAAGGAGCCGCGATGAGCCCGCACCGAACGAATGAAGCCCTCCAGAAGCTGGGCATTCAACACCCCATCATCCAGGGCCCCTTCGGAGGCGGGCTCTCCACCGAACGACTCGCGGCGGCGGTGTCGAATCTCGGAGGGCTGGGCTCGTATGGGGCGTATCAGCTCCCGCCCGAGGAGCTTGGCCGCGTGGCGGACCGGATTCGGGCGCTGACGGACAAGCCCTTCGCGCTGAACCTCTGGGTCTCCGACCATGACGCGGGAGGAGACGCGCTCAGCCCTGAGGATTTCGACCGCATCTACCGCCTCTTCGAGCCGTACTACCGCGAGCTCGGCGTGGAGAAGCCCGCCATGCCCGAGCGCTTCCACCACCGCTTCGAGGACCAGGTCGAGGCGCTGCTCGAAGCCCGTCCCCCCATCTTCAGCTTCGTGTTCGGCGTGCCCCCCGCCTCGGTCCTGGCGGAGTGTCGGCGCAAGGGCATCCTCACCTCCGGCGCTGCCACCACGCTGGCCGAAGCCGAGGCCCTGGACGCGGCGGGCGTCGACCTCATCGTGGCCACGGGCTTCGAGGCGGGCGGACACCGTCCTTCCTTCCTCGCGCGCGCCGAGGACTCGCTGATGGGGACGCTGGCCCTCACGCCGCTCGTCGCCGACCGCGTGAAGGTGCCCGTCATCGCGGCGGGCGGCATCGCGGATGGCCGAGGCATTCGCGCCGCGCTCACCCTGGGTGCCCAGGCCGCGCAACTGGGAACGGCGTTCCTTGCCTGCGAGGAGTCGGGGACGACGGACGCCCACCGCGAGCTGCTCTTCAGCGACCGCGCGAAGCACACGACCTTGACGAGGTCCTTCACGGGCCGGCTGGCGCGAGGCATGCGCAATCGTTGGACGGAGGAGGTGGCCCATCAACTGTCAGCGCTCGCGCCCTTCCCCATCCAGGGCTGGTTCCTGTCGAAGCTCAAGCCCGCGGCCGTCAAGGCGGGCCGCACGGACCTCGTGTCGCTCTGGGCAGGACAGGCCACGCCCAACCTGCGGCACCGGACCGTGCCCGCCCTGATGGAATCCCTCATCAAGGAACTCTCGGCTTCGTGACGCGGCGCACCCTCCATCCATCCGAGCGCGCGGCAACGGCCCGCACGCCCGGCTGGAGTCCAGGAGGACCGGCGCCACTGACTCTCGTGCCCGCACGGGGATGGCCAACGTGAGGAGACGTCCCCTGCGGGGGCCTTCAAGGAGCCTCGCCCATGACCCAATCGGACACGCCGGTCCGCCTCGACGTCTGGAGCGATTACGTCTGCCCCTTCTGCTACCTCGAGCTTCCCGTCCTCGAGCAGTTACATGCCCGGCTGGGCTCGGCGCTCGACATCCACTGGCGCGCGTTCGAGCTGCGTCCGGTGCCCGAGCGGCCGCTCGCCCCGGTGAGTGAGCCCCCGCGGTCGGCCTGGGCCCGCTCCGTCTACCCGTTGGCCGAGCAGCGGGGCCTGACGATGAAGCCCCCGCCGGTGCAACCGAAGAGCCGGCTGGCGCTCGAAGCCGCCGAGTTCGCCAAGGACGCCGGCGCCTTCTCCCCGTTCCATGAGGCCCTCTTCCGCGCCTTCTTCGCGGACGGCCGGGACATCGGGGACCTGCGCGTGCTGGGGGCGCTGGCGGAGGACGCAGGCATGGACCGCGAGTCCATGACACGCGCACTGGAGGCGGGCCGGTACACCGCGCGCGTGCTCGCCGACGAGGAGGAGGCCCAACGGCTGGGCATCCGCGGCGTCCCGGCCATGCGGCTCTCGGGCAATGGGCCCGTGCTCCTGCTGAACGGCGCTCAGCCGGAAGAGGCCGTTCGCGCCGCCTTCGCGCGCGTCCGGCCGGGCCCCTCCCTGAGTGCCGTGCACTGAGCGCGCGGCCACCGCCGTCCTGGCGGGAGCACTTCGCGCCGAATAGGGTGCCGACATGGAGCACCGCCCGACCCTTGTCTTCGCTGATGGCGCCTGTTCAGGAAACCCTGGCCCGGGTGGCTGGGGGAGCATCATCGTCACGCCCGACGGGCTGGTGACGGAGCTGGGCGGCCACGAGCCGGAGACCACCAACAACCGGATGGAGCTGACGGCCGTGGGCAAGGCCCTGCGCCACCTGGAGCGCGCGCCGGGCCCCATCCACATCCACACGGACTCCACGTATGTGATTCAGGGCGCCACCAAGTGGGCGTTCGGTTGGAGCCGGCGCGGGTGGAAGACGGCCGAGGGCGGCGAGGTCGCCAACGCCATCTATTGGAAACGGCTGATGGCGCTCTTGGCGCAGCGCAAGGAGAACCATGCCGCCGAGGCGGCCGCCGTGGCGTGGTTCTACATCCGGGGCCACGTGGGCGTTCCTGGCAACGAGCGCGTGGACGCCATCGCCGTGGCCTATTCCAAGGGGCGTGACGCGAGGCTCTACACCGGCCCGCTCCACGGCTACGGCGTGGCGGTGCACGACCTGCCGGAGGACATGTCACTGCCTCCAGAGAAGCCCAGGGAACAGCGGGAGGCCGCGGCCAAGGCGTACTCCTACCTGAGTCAGGTGGGCAGCTCCGTGAAGCGCCACGCCTCCTGGGCCGCGTGTGAGCGCCGGGTAAAAGGTGTGTCCGGCGCCCGCTTCAAGAAGACAAAGAACGCGTTGGATGAAGCCAAAGTGCTGGAGGACTGGGGCTTCAAGGGCCAGGACGTCCCGTCGGAAGACTGAGGCAGCCCCTCCAAGCCCATTGCCCCGCCGGTCCATTGCGCCTATGGGTCGGTGCCACTCCCATCCCGCGAGGACGCAGCATGGCTCAAGAGCCTCTCCATATCGCCTCGGAGTTCCCGGCCCCGTCGGTGGAAGACTGGCGCCGGCTCGTGGACAAGGACCTGAAGGGCAAGCCCTTCACCGCGCTCCAGTCACAACTGGAAGGCGGCCTGTCGCTCCAGCCGCTCTACACGCAGCAGGACGCCGCCGTCGCGCCGCCCGAGCCGCCCGGCGTGGCCCCCTACGTGCGCGGCACCCACGCCCTGGGCCTCACCGAGGGTGGATGGGTGGTGTGCCAGGAGTACAGCGAGCCGGACGTGACGCAGGCCGCCGAGGCCATCCGCACGGACCTGGAGCGGGGCGGCTGGGGCGTGTGGCTCCACCTGGGCGACACGCACGGCGTTCGCGTACCGGATGCCGAGGCGCTGCGGCGGCTGCTCGCCCATGCGCCACTGGACACGACGCCCGTCCACCTGGAGCCCGAGTCCGACCCGCTGGCCGCCGCCCAGCACCTGCTCCACGTCGCGGAGCAGACGGGCGTGTCCCGCGCGGCGCTGAAGGGCAGCCTCGGCGTGGATCCGCTCGGCATCCTGGCCCGCACGGGCTCGCTGCCCTTGGGGCTGGACGCGACGCTGTCCCAGGCCGCGCCCCTGGTCACCTCGCTGCGTGAAGCCGCGCCCGGCCTCCGGGTGCTGCTCGTGTCCACGCGCGCCTACGCGGACGCGGGCGCCACGTCGGTGCACGAGCTGGCCTGGGCCATCGCCACGGGCGTGGCGTACCTGCGCGGACTGGAGCGCGCGGGCGTCTCCCCCGACGTCGCGGCGCGCTCCGTCCAGTTCGCCATGTCCGTGGGGGGACAGTTCTTCCCGGAGATTGCCCGGCTGCGCGCGGCGAGGCTCTTGTGGTCCAAGGCCGTGGCGGCATGTGGCGGCTCGCCGGAGGCCCAGGCCATGGTGCTGCACGCACGCACCGCGAGCACCACGAAGACGCAGCGGGACCCGTGGGTGAACATCCTTCGCGCCACCGCGGAGTCCTTCGCCGCCGTCGTCGGTGGCGCGGACAGCGTCAGCACCTCGCCGTTCGACGAAGCCCTGGGCGCGCCCGACGCGTCCGCCCGCCGGCTGGCGCGCAATACGCAGCTCATCCTGCGCGACGAGTCGAGCCTCAACCGCGTCGCCGACCCCGCGGGCGGCAGCTACTACCTGGAGCAGCTCACGCAGGACACCGCCCGCGCGGCGTGGACCGAGCTGCGGCGCATCGAGGCGCTGGGCGGCATGGCGCAAGCGCTCACGAGCGGCGACGTGGCCCGCGTGCTCGCGGAGACG
The DNA here is from genome assembly GCF_006547355.1 of Myxococcus sp. AB036A. Taxonomy (NCBI): domain Bacteria; kingdom Pseudomonadati; phylum Myxococcota; class Myxococcia; order Myxococcales; family Myxococcaceae; genus Myxococcus; species Myxococcus sp. AB036A. Next base: position 5,474 of record NZ_VHLC01000005.1, read on the forward strand.
CGCGCGGCGCGTGACAAGGCCGTGCGCACCCGCCGCCTGCCCATTGTCGGCGTGAGTGAGTTCCCCCACCTGGGCGAAACGCCCGTTCAGCGGGCGTCCCGCGCCGAGGCGTCCACGGCGCCCGCGACGTCGGGCCCCCTGCCGCTGCGCCCGGCGCGCGTGGCCGAGCCCTTCGAGGCGCTGCGCGACGCAAGCGACCGCTACCTCGCCGCGCACGGTGCGCGCCCCAAGGCCTTCCTGGCCAGCCTGGGCACGGTGGCCGAACACACCACCCGCTCCACGTGGACGGCCAACGTCCTGGCCGCGGGCGGTATCGAGCCGGCGGACCAGCATGGCTTCGCGGACATCGCGGACGCGGTGGCCCGCTTCCAGGCATCCGGCGCGCCGCTCGCCGTCATCTCCGGGCCGGACGCGCTGTATCCAGAATGGGTGCCCGCGTTGACGGCGGCGCTGAAGTCGAAGGGCGCGCGCGCGGTGGCCGTGGCGGGCCGGCCTGGTGACCATGAGGCCGCCTTCCGCGCGGCCGGCGTGGACGTCTTCTTCTACGCGGGAGCGGACCTGTTCGCGCTCCTGTCCTCACTGCACCAGCAGCTCGGAGTGGCCTGATGCGCCCCCACGTACCGGACTTCTCGGGCATCGACTTCGACGCCCCCGAAACGCACTCCGCCGCGCCCACTCGCGACCAGCAACTGCGTCAGGCCGGCGAGGCCACGCGCAACGCCGAGCGCTGGGACACGCCCGAGGGCATCCCCGTCAAGCCGGTGTACACGCGCGAGGACATGGAGGGCGTGGAGCACCTGGGCTCGCTGCCGGGCCTGCCGCCCTTCGTGCGCGGCCCCTACTCCACCATGTACGTGCAGCAGCCGTGGACGGTGCGGCAGTACGCCGGCTTCTCCACGGCCGAGGCCTCCAACGCCTTCTACCGCCGCAACCTCGCGGCGGGACAGAAGGGCCTGTCCATCGCCTTCGACCTCGCGACGCACCGGGGCTACGACAGCGACCATCCCCGCGTGGCGGGTGACGTGGGCATGGCGGGCGTGGCCATCGACTCCATCAAGGACATGCGCATCCTGTTCGACCGGATTCCGCTCGACCAGATGAGCGTGTCCATGACGATGAACGGGGCCGTGCTCCCGGTGCTGGCGCTCTACGTGGTCGCCGCCGAGGAACAGGGCGTGCGCCCCGAGCAGCTCAGCGGGACCATCCAGAACGACATCCTCAAGGAGTTCATGGTCCGCAACACGTACATCTACCCGCCCGCTCCGTCGATGCGCATCATCGGCGACATCTTCCGCTTCACGGCGGAGAAGATGCCGCGCTTCAACAGCATCAGCATCAGCGGCTACCACATGCAGGAAGCCGGGGCGACGCAGGACCTGGAGCTGGGCTACACGCTGGCGGATGGCGTGGAGTACGTGCGCGCCGGGCTCGCGGCGGGACTGAGCGTGGACGCCTTCGCGCCGCGCCTGTCCTTCTTCTGGGCCATTGGCATGAACTTCTTCATGGAAGTGGCCAAGATGCGCGCCGCCCGCCTGCTCTGGGCGAAGCTCATCAAGGGCTTCTCTCCGAAGACGGACAAGAGCCTGGCGCTGCGCACCCACAGCCAGACGTCGGGATGGAGCCTCACCGCGCAGGACGTCTTCAACAATGTCGTGCGCACCTGCGTGGAGGCCATGGCCGCCACCCAGGGCCACACGCAGAGCCTGCACACCAACTCGCTGGACGAGGCCATCGCGCTGCCCACCGACTTCAGCGCGCGCATCGCCCGCAACACCCAGCTCTATCTCCAGTTGGAGAGCGGCACCACGCGCGTCATCGACCCGTGGGGTGGCAGCTACTACGTGGAGCGCCTCACGCACGAACTGGCGCACAAGGCGTGGGCCCACATCCAGGAGGTCGAGGCGCTGGGTGGCATGACGAAGGCCATCGAGGCCGGCCTGCCCAAGCTGCGCATCGAGGAGGCGGCGGCGCGCACCCAGGCGCGCATCGACTCCGGCCGCCAGGCCATCATCGGCGTGAACAAGTACCCGCCCGAGCGCGAGGACTCCATCGAGATTCTCAAGGTGGACAACTCGGCGGTGCGCGAGGCGCAGATTGCCCGGCTGCGCGAGCTGCGCGCCGAGCGCAACGCGGAGGACGTCCGCCGCAAGCTGGACGCGCTCACCGAGGCGGGACGGCGCGGCGAGGGCAACCTGCTGGCGCTGGCCATCGACGCGGCCCGCGCCAAGGCGACGGTGGGCGAAATCAGCGACGCGCTCGAGAAGGTGTTCGGGCGCTACGAGGCCACGGTGCGCAGCGTGACGGGTGTGTATTCCAGCGAAGCGGGCAAGGACGCCCAGGGAATCATCGACGCGCGCGAGAAGGCGGACGCGTTCCTCGCGCGCTTCGGCCGCCGGCCGCGCATCCTCATCGCGAAGATGGGGCAAGACGGGCATGACCGCGGCCAGAAGGTCATCGCCACCGCGTTCGCGGACCTGGGCTTCGACGTGGACATCGGCCCCCTGTTCCAGACGCCCGAGGAGTCCGCGCGGCAGGCGGTGGAGAACGACGTGCACGTCGTGGGCGCCAGCTCGCTCGCCGCCGGCCACCTGACGCTGGTGCCGCAGCTCAAGCAGGCCCTCAAGGCGCTGGGCCGTGAGGACATCATGGTCGTCGTGGGCGGCGTCATCCCCGCGCAGGACTACGACGCGCTTCGCGCCGCGGGCGCCGCGGCCATCTTCGGCCCCGGCACGGTCATCTCCAAGGCGGCCATCGAGCTGCTCGACAAGCTGGCCGCGTCGCTGGAGGAAGGGGCGTGAAGCTGCTGTCCGCGGACGCGTATGTGGACGGCGTGCGCGCGGGTGACCGCGCCATGCTCGCGCGCACCATCACCCTGGTGGAGAGCGAGCTGCCGCGCCACGCCGCGCTCGCCCAGGAGGTCCTCACGCGGCTGCTCCCCTCCACGGGTGGCAGCCGGCGCGTGGGCATCAGCGGCGTGCCGGGCGTGGGCAAGAGCACCTTCATCGACGCGCTGGGCATGCACCTGGTGAAGGCCGGCAAGCGCGTGGCGGTGCTGGCCATCGACCCGTCCAGCACCGTGTCCGGCGGCAGCATCCTGGGTGACAAGACGCGCATGGCGCGGCTGTCGCGCGAGGAAGCCGCGTACATCCGCCCCAGCCCCTCCAGCGGCACTCTGGGCGGCGTGGCACGCAAGACGCGCGAGACGCTGCTCCTGTGCGAGGCGGCGGGCTTCGACGTGGTGCTGGTAGAGACGGTGGGCGTGGGCCAGTCGGAGACGGTGGTGGCCGACCTGGTGGACTTCTACCTGGTGCTCATGCTGGCGGGCGCCGGGGACGAACTGCAGGGCATCAAGCGCGGCATCCTCGAGGTGGCGGACATGCTCGCCATCAACAAGGCGGACGGCGACAACAAGCCGCGCGCCGAAAGGGCCCGCTCCGAGCTACGCGCCGCGTTGCACCTGATGCGGCCGGGCGCCGAGCCGGAAATCACCACCTGCAGTGCCCTGGAGGGCACCGGCATCGAGAAGCTGTGGACATCCGTCGAGACGCAGCTCGGGCGGAGCGCGGCCTCGGGCGCGATGGAGCGCCGCCGCAAGGCGCAGCAGGTGCAGTGGATGTGGTCCATGGTGCAGGACGGCCTCCGAGCGGCCCTGCGTGCGCACCCCGAGGTGTCCACACTGGTGCCCACGCTGGAGGCGGACGTGCGCGAAGGGCGTGCGACACCGACGTCGGCCGCACTGCGGGTGCTGGGCGCGTTCCTCCCTGAAACGAGGGCCTGACAGCCCGCGTCGAGGAGCGGTCAGTCACGCTCCAATCCCTTGCCTCGACACAAACGGCGCTCTTACTGTACGCGCCGTGCGAAACGTCCAGCAGACACCCGTTCCCCAGCCCTACAAGCCTCGTTTCCACGTCCGCATCGTGACGGCCGCCTCCCTGTTCGACGGGCATGACGCCGCCATCAACGTGATGCGCCGCCTCATGCAGTCCTCGGGCGCGGAAATCATCCACCTGGGGCACAACCGCTCGGTGGCTGAGATTGTCGACTGCGCAATCCAGGAGGACGTGCAGGGCATCGCCATCACGTCCTACCAGGGCGGTCACGTCGAGTTCTTCAAGTACATGATTGACCTGCTGCGCGAGCGGAAGGCCAACATCAAGGTCTTCGGCGGTGGTGGCGGCACCATCCTCCCGTCGGAGATTGAAGAGCTCCACCGCTACGGCGTCACGCGCATCTACTCGCCGGACGATGGGCGGGCCATGGGCCTTCAGGGGATGATTGACGACCTCATCTCCCAGTGCGACTTCGAAAAGCGGCCGGCGGACTTCGCGCCCCTGCTCGACGCGCCCTCGATGCGCGAGCCGTCCCGGATTGCCCCGCTCATCACCATCGCGGAGAACTTCGCGTCCCAGGGCGCGGCCCTGCGCGAGGCCATGTCGCATATCCAGGCCAAGGGCCCGCGCGTGCCCATCCTGGGCATCACCGGCACCGGCGGAGCGGGCAAGTCCAGCCTCGTGGATGAGCTGGTGCGCCGCTTCCTGGCGGACTTCCCGGACAAGACGCTCGCCGTGCTGTCCGTGGACCCGTCCAAGCGCAAGTCCGGCGGCGCGCTCCTGGGCGACCGCATCCGGATGAACGCCATCGACAATCCGCGCGTGTACATGCGCTCGATGGCCACCCGCCAGAGCAACCTCGCCCTGTCCAAGCACGTGGGCGACTCCATCGAAATCTGCAAGGCCGCCGGCTTCGACCTCATCGTGGTGGAGACCTCCGGCATCGGCCAGTCCGACACCGAAATCACCGAGCACTCCGACGTGGCGCTCTACGTGATGACGGCGGAGTACGGCGCGGCGACGCAGCTCGAGAAGATCGACATGCTCGACTTCGCGGACGTCATCGCCATCAACAAGTTCGACAAGCGCGGTTCGCTGGACGCGCTGCGCGACGTGCGCAAGCAGTGGAAGCGCAACCACAACGCCTTCACCACCGCCGATGACGCGGTGCCCGTGTACGGCACCATCGCCTCGCAGTTCAACGACCCGGGGATGAACCAGCTCTACCGGGCCCTCATGGACACCATCTCCACGAAGACGGGCGCGCCGCTCAAGTCCGGCTTCGAGCTCACGCCGGGGATGAGCGAGAAGAAGTGGATCATCCCGCCCGAGCGCACGCGCTACCTGGCGGAAATCGTCGAGGCCTGTGAGTCCTATGACGGCTTCGTGAAGGCCCAGGCCGCCATCGCCCGGCGCATGTACCAGCTCCACGGCACCATCGAGGCGCTGCGCACCAACGTGGGCAGGAAGCGCCTGGAAATCGTCGAGCCCAAGGACCCCTCGGACACGGTGCAGGTCACCGAGCGCGTCGAGGGCGAGCCCGCCTACCTGAGCGAGCTGGTGGAGCTGTACAAGGATTTGGAGTCGCGGCTCCACGCCGACTGCCGCCGGCTCCTGGCTGAGTGGCCCGCGACGAAGCGCCGCTACGCCGCGTCCAAGTACCAGTTCCAGGTCCGCGACAAGGTCATCGAGCTGGACCTGTACGCGGAGACGCTCTCCCACCTGCGCATCCCCAAGATTGCCCTCCCCCGTTATGAGGACTGGGGTGACATCCTCACCTGGCTGCTGCGGGAGAACGCGCCCGGCGCCTTCCCTTTCACCGCGGGCGTCTTCCCGCTCAAGCGCGAGGGCGAGGACCCCGCGCGCATGTTCGCCGGCGAGGGCGGCCCGGAGCGCACCAACAAGCGCTTCCACTACGTGTCACGCGGCCTGCCCGCCAAGCGCCTGTCCACGGCCTTCGACTCGGTGACGCTGTACGGCGAGGACCCGGACCACCGGCCGGACATCTACGGCAAGGTGGGCAACTCGGGCGTGTCCATCGCCAACGTGGACGACGCGAAGAAGCTCTACTCCGGCTTCGACCTGGCGGACCCGTCCACGTCCGTGTCCATGACCATCAACGGCCCCGCGCCGATGCTGCTCGGGTTCTTCCTCAACGCCGCGGTGGACCAGCAGTGCGAGAAGTGGATTCGCGAGAACGGCAAGGTCGACGAGGTCGAGCAGAAGATTGATGCTCTCTACCGCGAGCGCGGCCTGCCGCGGCCCCGCTACCAGGGTGACTTGCCGCAGGGCAACGACGGGCTGGGCCTGCTGTTGCTCGGCGTGTCCGGCGACGAGGTGCTCCCGCGCGACGTCTACGAGCGCATCCGCGCGAAGACGCTCCAGTCGGTGCGCGGCACCGTGCAGGCGGACATCCTGAAGGAGGACCAGGCGCAGAACACCTGCATCTTCTCCACGGAGTTCGCCCTGCGGGTGATGGGCGACATCCAGCAGTACTTCATCGACCAGAAGGTGCGGAACTTCTACTCGGTGTCGATTTCCGGCTACCACATCGCGGAAGCCGGGGCGAACCCCATCTCCCAGCTGGCCTTCACGCTGGCCAACGGCTTCACCTTCGTCGAGTACTACCTGTCGCGGGGCATGGACATCGACGACTTCGCGCCCAACCTCTCGTTCTTCTTCTCGAACGGAATGGACCCGGAGTACGCCGTGCTGGGCCGCGTGGCGCGCCGCATCTGGGCCAAGGCCATCCGGGACAAGTACGGCGGCAATGACCGCTCGCAGAAGCTGAAGTACCACATCCAGACGTCTGGCCGGAGCCTGCACGCGCAGGAGATTGCCTTCAACGACATCCGGACCACGCTGCAGGCGTTGCTCGCGCTCAACGACAACTGCAACTCGTTGCACACCAACGCCTACGACGAGGCCATCACCACGCCCACCGAGGAGAGCGTGCGCCGCGCGCTCGCCATCCAGTTGGTCATCAACAAGGAGTTCGGCCTCTCCAAGAACGAAAACCCCAGCCAGGGTGCGTTCATCATCGAGGAGCTGACCGACCTGGTGGAGGCGGCGGTGCTGGCGGAGTTCCGCGCCATCTCCGAGCGCGGCGGCGTGCTGGGCGCCATGGAGCGCATGTACCAGCGCTCCAAGATTCAGGAAGAGTCCCTCTACTACGAGACGCTGAAGCACGACGGGACGCTGCCCATCATCGGGGTGAATACGTTCCTGGACCCCAAGGGCTCTCCGACGGTGACGCCGCCCGAGGTCATCCGCGCGACGACGGAGGAGAAGAACTACGCCATCACCTCGCGCGACGCCTTCTGGAAGCGGAACGAGGCGACGGCGCCCAAGGCCCTGGAGGCCGTGCGCCGCGCGGCGCTGGACAACGGCAACATCTTCGCCGCGCTGATGGACGCCTGTAAGGTCTGCACGCTCGGCCAGCTCTCCCGCGCGCTGTACGAGGTGGGCGGGCAGTACCGGCGCAACATGTAAGGCTGACGCCGCGTCCCCATCCGGGCGGACGCGGCGATGAAACGCACGGGCCGAGGCGCTTGCCGCGCCTCGGCCTTTTTCATGTCACGACGACGCCGTCTCGAGTGGGAGCCGCGCCGCGGTTCCCGCGGGCCTCAAGGCACCACGGCGTCCGCGGGTGCCGGCAACAGAGGCCCGGCCTTCAGTGCGGACAGCCGCTCCAGCACGTAGTCCAACATGCTCCGTGCCAGCGCGTGCTCGCCCATCACCACCCGGTCCACGCCCAGCGACTCCAGATAGTCCCGCTCCTCGTCGCCATGCGTGCGCACCACCGCGGGAAGGGACGGGTTCACGCCTTTGGCCTGCTCCACGATGGCGCGAGCCTGCAGCGCGTCCGGCGTGGCGACGATGAGGATGGACGCCGTATCCAGGTGCGCGTGCTCCAGGATGCCGGGCACCGCGGCGTCCCCGTAGATGGCGGGCACGCCCTCCTCACGAAGGCGCTCCACGTACTCGCGGTTCTGCTCCACGACCACGAAGGGAATCTTCTGCTCCGCCAGGCTCTGGCCAATCACGCCGCCCACACGCCCGTAGCCAATCAACACCGCGTGCTCGCGCAGCTGCACATCCCCCATGCCAATGGGCAGGTCGGACAGCTCGTCTTCCTCGGGGTCCATGCGCGCGGCGAACCGTGGGTGCCGGCGCAGCCACGCCAGCAGCGGATCAATGGTCTTGAAGACGAGCGGGTTGAGGGTGATGGACAGCAGGGCCCCCGACAACACCAGGCTCTGCCCCTCCTTCGGCAGCAGCCCGAGCGTGACGCCCAACCCCACCAGGATGAATGAGAACTCACCAATCTGCGCCAGGCTCGCGGACACCGTGAGGGCGGTGTTCACCGGGTAGCGGAACGCCAACACGATGAAGAAGGCGGCCAACGACTTGCCCAGGACGATGATGCCCAGCACGGCGAGGACCTCGAGCGGCTGCTTCACCATCACCATCGGGTCGAAGAGCATTCCCACCGACACGAAGAACAGCACCGAGAACGCGTCCTGGAGCGGCAGCGAATCCTCCGCCACCCGGTGGCTGAGCTCCGACTCACTGACCACCACGCCCGCGAAGAAGGCGCCCAGCGCGAAGGAGACGCCGAAGAGCGCGGCGGCCCCGAACGCAATCCCCAGCGACACCGCCAGCACCGACAACGTGAACAGCTCGCGGGAGCCCGTCTTGGCCACCTGGGTCAGCAGCCAGGGCACCAGCCGCGTGCCGGCGACCACCATCAGCGCCACGAAGAGGCACACCTTCCCCAGCGTGAGGGCCAGGGTCCAGATGAGGCTGTCTCCAGCGGCCGCCGTCGCGGCCGTCTGCGTGTCGGCGGAGCCAAGGACGTTGCCCAGCGCGGGGAGGAGGACCAGGGCGAGCACCATCGCCAGGTCCTCCACAATCAGCCAACCCACCGCGATGCGGCCATTCACCGAATCGAGGATGCCCCGCTCCTCCAAGGCGCGCAGCAGCACCACGGTGCTGGCGGTGGATAGCGCCAGGCCGAACACCAGGCCCGCGCCCAGGCTCCAACCCCACCAGTGCGAGACCGCGGTCCCCATCACGGTGGCCGCCGCAATCTGCACGACGGCGCCCGGCACCGCGATATTGCGCACGGCGAGCAGGTCCTTGATGGAGAAATGAATCCCCACGCCGAACATCAGCAGGATGACGCCAATCTCCGCCAGCTGACCGGCAAGGCCCCCATCCGCGACGAAGCCTGGCGTGAACGGCCCTACGGCCACGCCCGCCAGGAGATAGCCCACCAAAGGTGGCAGCTTCAGCCAGCGTGCGACGAACCCACCAACGAAGGCCAGTCCGAGTCCAACTGCGATGGTGGCGATGAGCGTGGTGTCGTGAGGCACGGCGGAATCTCCCTGGGCGCTACGCGGAAGGGTAGGAAAAAGCGGCGCAGCGAGGAATCCGGCCCTTGGGGGGCGGAACCCTCGAACACCTATCGAGCATGGGTGGTCTTGAGCGGACGCTCGTGCTGATGCAGTGAGATTCCGCCGGGCGGGAATCTACTACGGCGCGAGCTTGTTCCCAACCCTCATCCGCACGCAGAAAGTGATGGGCCCGCCAAGCATCACTTCGAGTACGCAGCGCACCATGCCACCCCATGGGCAGTGCGTCGGTGCGACCCCAGGTTGAGGGAAGAGCACATCCCTGCGGAGGTCCCCCATGCGTGCTCCCCTGCCCTATGTCTTGATGTTGGCCCTGGCGGTCGCCGGCACGTCCGCCGCTGCCGCGGAGCACTCGGCCCCGACCCTGGATTCCCTGGCAGACGGCGCGTTGCTGCTCGACGGGCTGGGGACGCACGAACGCCAGGTCACCACGGCCTCCCCCCAGGCCCAGGCCTTCTTCAACCAAGGCCTGCGGCTGGCGTATGGCTTCAACCACGACGAGGCCGCACGCTCGTTCGCCCGAGCCGCGCAGTTGGACCCCACCTGCGCCATGTGTTTCTGGGGCGTCGCGCTGGTGCTGGGCCCCAACTACAACATGCCCATGCTGGCGGAGAGTGCGCCCGCCGCCTGGGACGCCCTCCAACGCGCTCGGCAGCTCGCCCCCCGTACGACGCCGGTGGAGCAGGCCCTCATCACCGCGCTCGTCCAGCGCTACCCCGGCCCGGAGGCCCTGCCACCGGAGAAGATGGCCCCCTTCAACGCGGCCTATGCCAGCGCCATGGCGGACGTGGCCGCGCGCTACCCGGAGGACCTGGACGTGCAGACGCTCCATGCCGAGGCCCTCATGGACCAGAATCCCTGGAAGCTGTGGTCGCTGGACGGGGCGCCGGCTCCGGGCACGGAGCAGATTGTCGCCACGCTGGAGTCCGTGCTCAGCCGGGACCCCCACCACCTGGGCGCGAACCACTATTACATCCACGCGGTGGAGGCCTCGCCGAACCCGGAGAAGGCGGAGCCTTCCGCGGACCGGCTGGGCGCGCTGGCGCCGAAAGCGGGGCACATCGTCCACATGCCGGCCCACATCTACCAGCGCGTGGGCCGCTACGCGGATGCCTCGGAAAGCAATCGGAAGGCGGCGGCGGCGGACCTGGCCTACCAGAAGCAGGCGAAGCCGCGCGGCCACGTCTACCCCATGTACACGTCCCACAACTTCGGCTTCCTGGCGTACTCCGCGTCCATGGAGGGGCGGAAGCAGGAGACGTTGGAGGCGGCCCGGGCGTCGGCGAAACACTTCCCGCCGGAGCTGCTCACGATGATGCCGGGCATGGACTTCTTCGTGGCCCAGCCGCTGTTCGCCATGGTGCGCTTCGGGAACTGGGAGGGCCTCCTCGCCGAGCCCCGCCCGAACCCGAAGTACCCCGTCCAGACGGGCCTCTGGCTCCACGCGCACGGCATGGCGCTGGCGGCCACCGGGCGGCTGCCACAAGCCCGCGCGGAGCTGGCCGAGCTGCGACAACTGGCCCGCACCGTGCCTCCGACCCTGGCCGCGAACCTCAACACCGCGAAGGACGTGCTGGGCGTCGCCGTGCGCGTGTTGGAGGCCCGCGTGGCCCAGGCCGAGGGCCGGCCCCAGGCCCTGGCGCTGTGGCGGGAAGCCGTCGACGCCGCGGACCGGCTCTCCTACGCCGAGCCCGCGGACTGGTTCTATCCGGTGCGCCACTACCAGGGCGCCGCGCTGCTGGAGGCCGGGCGCAGTCAGGAAGCGGAGGCCGTCTACCGCGAGGACCTGCGGCGCAACCCGAAGAATGGCTGGGGCCTGTTCGGCTTGACGCAGTCGCTCGAAGCACAGGGACGCCATGAGGAGGCGGCTCGCACCCGCGCCGCTTTCGAGAAGGCCTGGGCGCGCGCGGACTTTCCGCTCACGACGACCGCGCCCTGATGGCAAGGGACACCGCCTGACACCCCGCCGCACCCGGAACGAGGCCCGGGTTGCACGAGGCTCCGCATGGGGATAGGGAAGCAGGCCTCGTATGTCTGCGACCGCGGAGCTGCTCGATGCCGTCCGGGAGGAAGCGCGCCCGGACACCTGGTCTGCCGGCACGACGCTCGCTCGCGCGGGCGCCGTCTCGGTGCAGTCCGTGGATGAGGAAGAGGCCGTGCTGCGGGTGCGCGTGCCCAGCCGGCCCGCCCCCGTGAAGACGGTGCTCTACCTGGATGAGGCCATCTGGGAGTGCGACTGCCGCGGCCGGGTGGACCCCTGCGAGCACGTGGTCGCGGCGGCGCTGATTCTCCACCAGCATGCCACGGCGCGGCGTGCCCCCGCGCAGCGTCCGGCCGCCCCCGCCGCGCGCCCAGGTGCGAACACCGTCACCAGGCCCAGCGCATCCGCGGCTGGCGCGCCGAAGCCGGAGCGCATGGTGTACCGGTTCAAGCGCGTGGACGGCGGGCTCCAGTTGGAGCGGCTGGTGGTGCGTCCGGACAACACCGCGCGACTGCTGGCTCGCAGCCTGGCCTCGCTGCTCACCAATCCCGTGGAGGCCGCTCGCATCCAGACGCAGCCGTGCGACCTGCTCGCGGACAAGCTGCTGCTGAAGCCCACCCGGGGCGCGCTGCCACCCGAGCGGCTCAACGCGCTGCTGCGCGTCCTGGAGCCCGCGCGCACCGTGCTCTTCGACGGCGCCTTGGTGTCGGTGACGAGCGAGCCCCTCATGCCCCGCGTCACCGTGGAGGACCGCGGTGAGAACACGGTGCTCAAGGTGGAGAAGGACCCGCGCGTCACCGAGGTGGTGAGCCCCGGCCTCGCGCTGTGCAGCGGGACGCTCTGTCCCCTGGGGGAGCAGGGCCTCACGGGCGCGTGGCTGGAGAAGCTGCCGCAGGAGCGCGCCTTCGCGCCCCACCAGATGGGAGACCTGACGGGCAAGGTGCTGCCCGACATCGCGCGGCGCATGCCGGTGGATGTGCGAAGTCAACGGCTGCCGCCCATCGACCGCACGCTGAAGCCTCGCATCTCCCTGGAGCTGAACCAGCTCGACACCGGCCTCTCCGTGCTGCCGACGCTGGTGTATGGCTCGCCGCCGACCGTGCGCATCGACAGCGGACGCATGGTGTACCTGAAGGGCGCCGCGCCCGTGCGCGACGAGGCCGCCGAGCAGATGCTCATCCACCAGCTCCGCGACGAGCTGAACATGGCTCCCGGGCGGCGCGTCACGGTGCAGGGGAAGGAAGCCGTCCAGCTCGCCGACAAGCTGCGGCGCTGGCGCGGGGGCCTCACGGGGGATGGCGCGGCGGTGGTGACGAACCCGAACGTGCAACTGCGCCCGGTACTCAAGGTGGACACGGGCGCCGTCACCGAGGGCGTGCCGCACGTGGGCTTCTCCTTCGACTTCCAGGTGGAGGGCGAGGACCGGGAGTCACCCCGCTCCGTGGATGCGGCGGCGGTCATGCGGGCCTGGGAAGAAGGGCTCGGGTTGGTGCCGTTGGAAGGTGGCGGCTGGGCGCCCCTGCCCGCGGAGTGGCTGAAGTCCCATGGCCAGCGCGTGGCGGACCTGCTGTCCGCGCGAGGCCGGGATGGCCGGCTCGCCAACCACGCCATTCCGCAGCTCACCGGCCTGTGTGAAGCGCTGGAGCACCCCTCCCCGCCGGGCCTGGAGCGGCTGGCGCCCCTGGTGAAGGGCTTCGAGAAACTTCCCGAGCCGCAGCTACCAGAAGACCTCACGGCGACGCTGCGCGCGTATCAGCTCCAGGGCGTGAGCTGGCTCACCTTCCTCCGGCAGGCGGGGCTGGGCGGCGTGCTCGCGGACGACATGGGCCTGGGCAAGACGCTGCAGACCATCTGCACGCTGGGCCCGGGCACCCTGGTGGTGGCGCCCACGAGCGTCCTGCCCAACTGGGAAGCGGAGGTGAAGCGCTTCCGTCCCTCGCTGAAGGTCTCCGTGTACCACGGCCCCGGACGCGCGCTGGATGAGTCGGCCGACGTGACGCTGACGACGTATGCCCTGATGCGCCTGGACGCGGAGGTCCTGGGCGCTAAGCAGTGGAGCACCGTCGTGCTGGACGAGGCCCAGGCCATCAAGAATCCAGACAGCCAGGTGGCGCGAGCCGCGTATGGATTGCAGGCGGACTTCAAGCTGGCGCTGAGTGGCACGCCCATCGAGAACCGGCTGGAGGAGCTCTGGAGCCTGATGCACTTCACCAACCAGGGCCTGCTCGGCGGACGGAAGGACTTCGAGGAGCGCTGGGCGCGGCCGGTCGCGGACAACCACAAGGGCGCGGCGGAACGGCTGCGGGCGCGCATCCGGCCCTTCATCCTGCGCAGGCTCAAGCGGGACGTGGCGCCGGAGCTGCCGCCCCGGACCGACGCCGTGCGCCACGTGACGCTCACGGAGCGCGAGCGCGCCGTCTACGACGCCGTCTACGCGGCGACGCGCGAGGAAGTGGTGTCGCAGCTCGAGGCGGGCGGCAGCGTGTTGAAGGCCTTGGAGGCCCTGCTACGGCTGCGGCAGGCGGCGTGCCACCCTGCCCTCGTGCCGGGCCAGCAGGCGAAGACCTCGTCCAAGGTGCAGGCCCTGGTGGAGGCGCTGGGCACGGCGGTGGAGGACGGGCACAAGGCGCTCGTCTTCTCACAGTGGACGTCGATGCTGGACCTCATCGAGCCCGCGCTCCAGGAAGCGGGCATCGGCTTCATCCGGCTGGATGGCAGCACGGCGAACCGAGGCGCGGTGGCAGCGTCCTTCCAGGACCCGAAGGGCCCACCGGTGATGTTGATTTCCCTCAAGGCGGGCGCAACAGGGCTCAACCTCACGGCGGCGGACCACGTCTTCCTCGTGGACCCGTGGTGGAACCCGTCCGTGGAAGCACAGGCCGCGGACCGCGCGCACCGCATCGGTCAGCAGCGGCCCGTCATGGTGTACCGGCTGGTGTCCCAGGGGACGGTGGAGGAGAAGATCCTCACGCTCCAGGCGAAGAAGCGGGAGTTGTTCGAGGCCGCGCTCGGCGGCGGCTCCGGAGCCACCGCGCTTACGCGTGCGGACCTGATGCAACTCCTCGAGTAGCCGCCGCAACTCCCCGGATGCCGGCATCCACCGGGGGCGCGACCTTCTCCAACCGTGTCGGCAAGCCCGACACCGTTATCGCCCCCTCGTGTTCAACCGCCCGCGGGGCGCATCGTGAAGGACACGGCCTCCGTGCCGAGCATGTACTCGTCACCGTCCGAGACCTGCTGCCGTGTGATTCGCTCGTTGTTGAACCAGGTTCCGTTCGAGGAGTTGAGGTCCTCGATGAAGACGTCGTCCCCCACCCGCGTCACGACGGCGTGCTCGCGCGAGACACGCTCCGACTTCACGACGAGGCCGCAACGGGGGCCCCGGCCAATCGTGAAGCGCTCCGTGGAGACGGCCACCGGCGCGCCTTGTGCCCACTGGACGAAGACCTCCAGCGGCGCGGGAGCCTTCACGATGTTGGTCGTCTCCGCCGACTGGTCCTCCAGAATCGTCGCGGCTTCGTCAGGTGGACGGATCTTCGGCACAGGACGCGCCACCAGTGGACGTGCCGCAATCGGCGTCGCGACGGGTGCCTCCGCCTTGGCAGGCTCCGAGGGCTCATCCCCGATGCCCAGTGCCGCAAGCTCCGCGGCAATGTCGTCACTGGACACATCCCCCTTCACGCCGCTGCCCGCCGGTACCTCAGCCTCATCGTCCGACGCAGCTTCTTCGGACTCCGAGTTGTCTGAGTCTTCGGCGGACTCCGCGTCCGAGCCGTCCTCCTCCGCATCCTCATCGGACGCATCGTCTTCCGAGTCCTCATCCGAAGAATCGTCGGAATCCTCATCGTCAGCGTCGTCAGACTCCTCGTCATCGGAGTCGTCGGAATCCTCATCGTCGGCGTCGTCTGACTCCTCGTCATCGGAGTCGTCGGAATCCTCATCGTCGGAGTCGTCTGATTGCGCGGCCAGCCCCTCCGACGGCTGCACGGATGCCTCGACCTCCGCGAGAATCTCCTGCATTCGCGCGAGCACCAGCTCAGGGGAATTCACCTGCGCCACGGACGATGGCACCGAGGTGACGCCAGAAGGTTCCGTCGCGAGCTCCTCCGTCGCGTCGTCCGCCGAGAAGGCGCCCACGGCCGGGGCAGCCGGAGCCGCCGTATCCGCCACCCCTGCCGCGGCAGGCACCGACTCCTGCGCGCCGGCCCCAGAATTGACGGGCTGCTGCACAGCTACTGCCACCGGTTCGGGGACCGGAGGCGCGACCACGCTCGACGCCGCCACCGGTGCAGCGGCCTGGACCACGGGCTCCGCAGCCGTCACGAGCCCACCGGCCACCTGCGCCTCCCCGCCCAGCGACACCACGGTGGGGGACACGTAGCCATTCTGGCGCGCGAGTTGGAACAGGGCCTGCGCCACCAGCGCATCCCGGTCCACGCCCATGTCGCGGCTCATCAATTCCAGCGCCCGCCACAGGGGCTCGGAGACTTCAATCGTCTGACGAATCCGCTTCATGACTACCCCCTCAGATTGGCCTGCCACGGAGACACGTGGTTCGCGTCGGTCAGCCAGAAGAACATCGCCTGCGTCTCCGCGTACTGCTCTTCGGCAATCCCCGCCAGATTGGGATGCAGCTCCTGGAGGGCAACCCCTTCGAAATCGAACGTTGGCAGGTCCGGGTCGATGCGACCACGGGCCCGCCGGTTGCGGCACTGCCACAGCCGCTGCGTGGCCTGTCCCGCCGCCTGACCGAAGTCGGCCGGAGGCGTCAGCGCATCCGGCATCCGAATCGAATCCTCCCCGCACGCCCACAAGAGCCAGGTCAGCGCGCTCCAGTCCCCACGGGCCGCGCGGGACAAGGCCGGAATCCCCATCCCCTTCGTGGACAGCGTCTCGTCGACATCCACCGAGTCACCATCCGCGTCCTCGACCTCCGTCTGCTCCAGCTCGACGGGCCCGTCCGGCAGCAGGGACGACACATCGGGCGGCAGCCAGGGCACGTTCGTGCCGGGCTTGAAGCGGGAGAGAATCTCCGCGCGCAGCAACTGGAGTCGAGTGGCGTACTTGCGGACCACGGCCTGCACCGCGTCCAGCGCCTTCGTGGGCCCGTCAGGGACCTCATCGAACGTGCAGTGCGCGGGCTCACGTCCCGGCCAGAACTCGAAGCGCGGAAACAGCACCCGCCCGTAAGCCGAGAGGAACTGCCACGAATCCGGCTCCGACGGCGCCAGCGCCTCCGCGTCCTTCTGCATCTGCTCGCCCAGCCCCAGGTTCGCCAGGATGAGGCTCCGGGTGAACAGGTACGCCGAGCGCTCCGGTGCGAGCAGCATCGCGGCCAGGATGAAGTCCAACGCCGCCCGGGGACGGTCCTGCTGGTCGTGGAGCACCGCGAAGCCCCGAAGCAACATCGCGGCCTCCGCGCCACGCATCATCGCATCCGCCAACGCCGCCCGCTCATGGCCCGCGCTGTTCATCACGCCTTCGGCATTCTCGCGAGCACTCGCCTCCGTTCGAGGCAGGGTGAGCGACTCCAGCCATGCCTTCAGCGGGCCCGCATCCAGCGACACGGCGCTCGCCCGCGCCATGGCCAGCAGCGCCTCCCGGTATCGCCGGTCCGCCCGAGCCTGCTCGGCGAACGCACGCCATTCCGCGGCGCTCCTCGGAAGGTTCGAGAACACCTCCGAGGCATCCAACGCCTCGTGGTCCTGGACAACGCCCAGGTCCCGGGTGACGACGGCGTTGCCCTCCGCATCCAGCAGCTTCCACGTGCCGCGCGCGAAGTCGTCCTCCATCTCCCCTTCGTCGAACCGCACCCGAGGGTCCGCGTACTCGTCCACGGCGCGGGAGTGATAGCGGCCATGCCGGCTGCCTTCGTGGAATTCGCTCTCCCAGAGGAGCTGTCCCTCCCGGTCCCAGAATCGGCACAGCCCGTGCCGCTCGGCCTTCGCGTTGAGCGACACGGACGCCCACTGGTCCTGGTCCTCTCGGTACTCAGCCTTCTCGGGGAGGTTCGCGGGCCGTGTGGGGTACGGCTCTCCGGTGGAGGGCACCACGCGTTCACCGGCGCCGTTGTAGTGCAGCACCTGCGTCACGCGGCCGTTCGCGTAGACCATCACCGTGCGGCGGACCTTCTCGCTGACGCCGTTCTCATGCATCCGCTCGGTGGTGAATTGGTCGGACGCGTACCAGGTGCGCGGGCCGTGCAGATGGCCCTGCTCGAACGCGCCATCCTGGGACACCTCCCCGCTCTCATGGAAGCGCTTGAAGGGGCCGTGTGGCTTGCCGTGGACGAAGATGCACTCGTTGCAAAGGGTTCCATCGGCGCGCCAGTACTTCCAGGGGCCGTGCTTCTCCCCCTCCTCGTCGGTGTCGCCGAAGCACCACTCCTCGTCTCCGGCGTCCCATTCCGCGTGGGGCGGAATGCCAGGCGGCGGCGTCCCCTCCTCCGTCAGCTTGCGGTTCGCCGCCCGCTGCTGCTCGACGGCCAGGTCCACGGAGTCCAGCTTGCTCAGCCAGGCCGCGAACGCCGAGGCCGACATCGCGCCCGAGGCGCGCCGGACCTCGACGCCATCCTTGAAGGCCACCAGCGTGGGAATGGAGCGAATCTCCATCCGGCCGGAGACCTCTTCCTGCGCCTCCGTATCGAGCTTGCCGAAGGTGATGTTCGGGAACTCCTTCGCGGCGGCCTCGAAGGTCGGCGCGAAGGCGCGGCAGGGACCACACCACTCCGCCCAGAAGTCCACCACGCACACCCCGGCCTCCTGGGTGATGCGCTCGAAGTTCTCCTGGGTCAACTCAACGGTCTGTCCTGCCACGGCGACTCCCTCGCGAGATGCGTGGGACGATAGAAATGAGCGAGGGCCCTCACGTCAACGGTGCAGTTCACGAACGGCATACGCGACGCTCGAACACCGCCAAGCTCGGGAATCCACACGCGAATCCCGTCTCAGAAAGCGAAAAAGCCCAAACCTTGAGAAGAACGTGCCCACGAACTCCGGCGTGAGCCGCTCGAAGCGCGGGACACCGCCAGTAGACCACCTGGAAGAGGTCACCACGACCCCGGGTGAATCAGCCCCGCGAAACTCCTGAAACAATTACAATACCGGTAGGTCGCTGAGCGAAGGGCCTTCCGCGAATTCAACGGCGGCTGCATCCGTCATCGGGCGGATCGCCGCCAACGTTCTTCATCAGGCTCGGGTATACACGTTGCGTCATGAGTCGCTCATCCTTGGTTGGAACAGTGCTGGGGCAGAAGTATCGACTGCGCCAGCGGATTGGCGTGGGGGGGATGGGCACCGTCTACGAGGCGGAGCAACTGGATGTAGGGCGAACCGTGGCCGTCAAGGTGCTCCGGCAGCACCTCCTCGGCGAGCCGGCCGTGCACGCACGCTTCCGCCGCGAGGCCCAGGCCACCGCGGGCGTGAAGCATCCGAACATCGTCGAGGTGATGGACTTTCACGACGCACCCGATGAACCGCCGTTCCTGGTGATGGAGTTGCTGAAGGGCCAGACGCTGAAGTCGCTGCTGAAGAAGGAAGGCCCCCTGCCCGTGGGACGCGCGGCGGCCATTGCCCATCAGTTGGCGACCGCGCTGGTGGCGGCGCATCACGCCGGCGTCGTCCACCGCGACATCAAGCCCGACAACATCTTCCTGGTCGACTCGGGGACCGAAGCCCTCCACGTGAAGCTGCTGGACTTCGGTGTCGCGCGGCTCATGCATGAAGACGACGCCACCGCGCTGGGCACGGAGTCTGGTGCCTGGGTCGGCACGCCGTCGTACATGGCCCCGGAGCAGATCCGCTGCCGCCCTGTCGACGGACGCGCGGACCTCTACTCGCTGGGCGCCTGCCTGTACCAGATGGTGACGGGACAGCGGCCCATCGACGTGGCGGACAATGTGGCCCTGCTCTCCGCCGTCATGCACCAGGTGCCTGCTCCGCTCAGCGGCGTGCGCACGGACGTGCCGGACGGTTTCTCCCAGGTGGTGGCGCGCACGCTGGAGAAGGACCCGGCCACGCGCTACGCGGACGCCCACGAACTGGCCCAGGCGCTCGAGCCCTGGATTCACGCCGCCTCCGTGGCGGCCCGTTCGGCCCCTCAGCCTGAAGTCGCAAGCGCCGCGTCCCAGGAGCCCGCGAACAGAGCACCGGTGCCCTCAACGCCTGTCGCGGTGGAACACGCCGCCACGCCACACACGAGCTCCGGCCCGCAGCCCGTCCTCGTCGCGGCGGAACACGTCCCCCCTCCGCGCACGCGCTCCCGCCTGCAGACCCTCCTCATGGTCGCCAGCGCGCTGGCGGTGGGCCTCGCCGCAACGGGAGGGCTCGTCTTGACGGCCTCCGGGATGACGCCCACGGAGGAGCCCGCCCGCCTCCGAGTCATCGAGCAGCCCCGCCTGACGGAGAATGGCACCGCCGCGCCCGCGCCCCGCGGGTACACGGACGGCTGGGTCGCCGAGTCCATTGAAGGGCGCCTGCCCGCGCTCGACAGCTGCTACGCGCGGAACGGCGAGGACGCCGCATGCCGTCAGGACACCTACGCCGTGGTCTACTCCCCCGAGGGCATCGTCCTCGGAGCACGCATGCACCCGCCCCAGCTCATCCCGCTCGCCCAGTGCATCAACAAGGCGCTCCGGGGGCTCTCCCTGGGCAAGCCACGCGAAGCCATCGCCGGCGCCGCCACAGTCACACTCAGGCGGGAGTAATCCCTCTCAAGGGAATCAGAACCACAACTCCTCGACCTCTCCCGGCGTGAAGCCCGGCTCCTGGAAGTAGACGCGCCCCTGTGAATTGAGCGCCTTGTGAAGGAACTCCGTCAGCGAGGCGGCGACGCACACGCCGGTCCGCGACTGAGCGCTTTCCACCCAGTAGAGCGGGAGCTTCCCAGACTGCTGTGAGTTGAAACGGTAGGCCAGGAAGCCGTGTTCGCCCACGTCACAGAAGCGCGTCCAGCCGTGCGGGTAGCCGCTGGATTGCGACTCAGCCTGATGGGTCTTGCTCCAGCGCGTCCCGTCGTGGAACTCCAGCGCCCCCGACGCCCGGATGCGGTACACGGCCGCATCCCCCTGGCCGAAGAGCGACGCGCCGTCGCATGCGGCGTAGAACTGGCTGATGTCCGCCGGGATTCCACCGTCGCCCCACAGGTCGCGCCACTTGCTGTGACGCGCCTCCGAGAGTGCCTCGGCCATGCAGTGCTCATCCTTGATGCGCCGGAGCATCGCATCCAGCCCCAGGTCCTCGTGGACCACCCAGCCCGGCACCGGCCGCAGCGCCAGCGTCTCCGCGGACTGGAGCGTCCCCATGAAGCCCGCCGTCAGGGCCATCCGTGCCTTCACCATCCCTGAATCGGTGGCCACCGCGAGCAGGAGCGACACCCGGGACAGCCCGGTGGGCAATCTGTCACTGGACAGGGTTTCGCCCTTCTCCGTGGCGTCGGGCTTGCCCAGCGCCTGGGCCTCCAGCATCGGATTGGGAAAGTCATATTCGCCCGTCAATTGATTGCGAAGGAAGGGGAACAGCTTGCCAATCCAGCCATTGAAGGTATCGCTGCCATAGGCGTGGTGCAGCTTGTAGATGGATTGCCAGAACTTGCGATCCTCCCGTCCCTCAGAAGCTCGGATGAACTGGTCGCACAGCGGCAGCAGGTGCCGGGCCCAGGTTTCCATGCCATACCGAGGAAGCTGTCCGACCTTGTCCCGCAGCTTGCGCCAGTCCTCCGGTGAGCCTTCGAGCGTGATGGTGGGAATGCCGCAGATGCACATCACCACGTAGTCGAAGTACTCCCGCATCGCATCCATCAGCACGATTTGACTGACCACGCGCTCCACCGGCCCCGTCGTGGAGAAATCGCACACCATCAGGTCGTGCAGTGCGGGCGAGTGCCCTTGAATCATCCCGGAGAAGTCGTCCACGACGCCGGGCCAGAAATCATCCGATGCGAGGTCCGTCTGGGACGCGTCGCGTGTCACCACCAACTGCTTGCGCCCCTGGTGACGTACCAGGTCGAACCGCAGCGCCTCCGCGTTGCGGGTGATGTGCAGGGCCAGCCCCTGGGCGATGGTGATCCAGAGGATGTCCGGAGACAGCACCAATGGGCGGTGCCCGCTGAAGGCCAGATGCACCGCCGAGAGCAGTGGATGGGTCGCCTCGGGACGCACGAACCGCGCCTCACGATGGGAGGCCCCGAGCACCTTTGCGTCCAACCGCCCACTCAGGGCTTCGGTGAGTCCGACCTCTTCCAAGGGCAGGACGGCGGGCTTCACGGCATCGACGGCGAACGTCACACGATGGGGCATGCACGCATTACATCGCGCGTGCTCGGATGACGGCAAGCGCCCCATCGAGCGTGAAGGCAGACAGCGCTCCGGCTGGAAACCTCCAGCGGCGCGCGGAGATTGGCACCCGCACCACAACGGGGCGCGGCAACGACAGACCGATGCGCTATTGTCTCGCAGCCGTGGCATCTGCGACACCGCGTCCATCAACTGAGGGGTTCATGCTCTGTTCAAGAAGGTTGTCCCACTCCATCCTGCTGCTACTTCCGCTGCTGCTGGCCCTGACCCAGACGGCCTGCGGTGGCGACACGCCCGAGCCCCGCCAGGATGCAGGCATCCAGACGCCCGACGCAGGCAGGGACGACGCGGGGACGGGCGACGCGGGCACCGATGACGCGGGTACGGACGACGCGGGCACCGAGCCGGACGACGCGGGCACCGATGACGCGGGCACGGAGCCAGACGACGCGGGCACCGATGACGCAGGCACGACCGACGCGGGCACGGAGCCAGACGACGCGGGCACGGACGATGCTGGCACGGAGCCGAACGACGCGGGCACCGATGACGCGGGGACGGACGACGCGGGCACGGAGCCGGACGACGCAGGCACCGATGACGCGGGTACGGGCGACGCGGGCACGGGTGAGGAGGACGGAGGCTCGGGCCCGACGGACGGGGGCACCGGAGACGGGGGCACGGAGCCACCGGAGTGCCCGTTCGGGCCGCCGGATGGCGGTGTCTCGAACCCGGGCGATCCGACTGTCGTCCAGGACCCGACCGCGGACATCCTGGACCGGCTGCGGGCCATTCCCGGCCTCACCGTCGCGGAGAACCCCAACGGCGTCACGGTCCCCGCGGGTCACCGCTTCTTTGTCATGGAGTACGACCAGCCCGCCGACCACGCACGCCCCGAGTGCCAGCGATTCAAGCAGCGATTGGTCCTGCTGCACCGTTCGGTCACGGCGCCCATGGTCTTCTACACGAGCGGCTACTACGTGTCCCTGACCGCGGGCCGTCGCGAGCTGACGACGTTGCTGGCCGCGAATCAGCTCTCCATCGAGCACCGCTTCTTCCTGCCCAGCCGTCCGGAGCCCGCTGACTGGAGCCAGCTCACCATCAAGCAGTCAGCGGACGACTTCCACCGGGTCGCCCAGGCCATCAAGCAAATCTATTCCGCGTCCTGGGTGTCCACGGGCGTCAGCAAGGGCGGAGAGACCATGGTGTTCTACCGCCGGTTCCACCCGGAGGACGTGGACGCGACGGTGGCCTATGTGGCGCCGCTCGTGCGCGGCGAAGATGAGCGTTTCCCCGCCTTCCAAACCACCGTGGGAGGCCCGGAGCTGGAGTGGTGCCGCGAGCAAATCCACACCTTCCAGCGCGCCGTGCTGAACCGCCGCCAGGACATGGTGGCGCTGCTGCGCGCCTATGCGGTGAACCAGGGCCTCACCTACAACCAGCTTGGCTTCGAGCGGGCCCTGGAGCACGCCGTCATCGAGACGTACTTCGCCTTCTGGCAGTACTCCCTCCCCCAGTACTGCGACGCGTTCCCGGATGACACGGCGTCGCCTGAGTACATGCTGGACATCATTGACTGGGCGGTGGGCCTTGAAGCGTTCTCCGACAACAGCAGCTCCGGCATTGCCGCGTACTACCCCTACTACTACCAGGCGAGTCTGGAGCTGGGCTGGCCCAAGCCCTACGAGGCGCACCTGGGCAGCCTCATCCAGTCCCCCGGAACGAACATCGCGCCGGTGTACTCGACGCCCGGCGTGCCGGTCGTGTTCCGGCCCCAGGCCATGCAGGACATCGAGGACTGGCTCGTGACGCATGGCGAGCGGGTGATGTTCATCTATGGCGACCTGGACCCGTGGACCGCGGCGGCGTTCCCGCTCGGCCATGCCCAGGACTCCTTCGTGTTCACGGCTCTGGGCGGCAACCACGGAAGCGCCATCAACTGGCTTCCCACCACCCTTCGGGACCAGGCCCAGGACATCGTGCGGCGCTGGGCAGGCGTCCCGTCACTGAAGCACGCCCCGGTGCCGCTCCCGGAGGCCGACACCGTCGAGTTCGGCCCGCACCTGCCGCCCCGGCGGCTGCAACCGCCCCCGGCCCCGTAACCCGCCGCGAACGCCGCTTACCGGAGAAGCCGTTCCGGTGAGCGGCTGAATCCATCCAAGCCACCCACGACCGCGGCCCATATCGAGCCGTATCGTGGGCACGCATCTACGGGGCGCCGTCCAGCTTCCCGGCCCGTCACGCTCGGCGCCCTCGTGCCCTGAGCGTGACACCGGCCCGGCGCTGACGTGTCATCCCTCCCACTGACGTGTCAGCGCCGCGCGATACACGGCAGCTCGCTCGCCAAACATCGAAAATCACATACGTTTGAGCAGAAACAACCGTGGCACATGTCGTGCTCAAGCCACGGAGCGATGCTGCTCCACAAGCACCTCACCCCCGAGCTGAAGTCCCGGCTCGAACGGCTCACGACACGCAATGGCTGGACGCTCCGGAAGACCATCCAGAGTGGTCTGGACCACGGAGACTCCCAGATGGGTGTCTACGCGGGTGACAGCGAGTCCTACGCGCTCTTCTCCCCGCTGCTACATCCCATCATCCGGGACCATTCGGGCCATGACCTGAGCGAACACACGAGTGACTTCTCACTCGACGGGCTGCCCCAGGATGACTTAGACCCCACGGGCGAGTTCATCCTCTCCACGCGGGTCCGCGTCGGACGGAACCTGGCCCGGTATGCCTTTCCTCCGGCCATTGGCGCCAGGGACAGGGCCGCGCTGGAAGCCGAGGTCGTCCAGGTCCTCTCCCGTCTGAGGGGTCACCTCGCGGGCGAATACCATCCCCTGGCCAGCCTCTCCGAGGCAGAGCGACGGGAGCTGGTGCACCACCACGTCCTGTTCCAGCAGTCGGACCGCTTCCTGGACAGCGCGGGCGTCAACCGCGACTGGCCGCGCAACCGCGGCATCTTCCACTCCGCGGACATGCGCTTCATCGTCTGGGTCGGGGAGGAAGACGCCCTGCGCATCATCAGCATGCAGCCCGGCTCGGGGCTGGCGCAGACCTACCGACGGCTCCAGACGGCGCTCGAGCAGCTCGACGGGCAGCTCGACTTCGCCCAGGACTCACGGCTGGGCTTCCTCACAGCGTGCCCCACCAACCTGGGCACCGCCATGCGAGCCTCCGTCCTCATCCGCCTGCCCCACCTGTCACGCCGGCCGGACTTCCGCGCGCGGTGTGCCCGCCTGGGGCTCGCGGTGCGGGGCCTGCACGGCGAACACTCCGAAGCCCGGGACGGCATCCACGACGTCTCCAATGCCACCCGTCTGGGCGTCACCGAGCGGGACATCTACGAACAGCTTCGGACGGGCATCCACGCGCTCATGGAGATGGAATCCGCGGCACGAAAGCGTGGACACCCGAAGGCGGCGCCCGGGAACTGAAAGCCCCCGGAGCGCCTCGCATCGCGCTCAGGACTTGGGAATCCAGCCATCCACGAGCGCCTGGTTCTTCTTCACCCACTCCCGGGTGGCCTTCTCCGGCGCGTCCTCGGCCTCGGCGATGGCGCCCATCAGGCTGCCGAGCTGCTGGTCATCCAGCTTGAAGTTGCGCAGCAGCGTCGCGACGTCGGGCAGGTCCTTCTCCAGGCCCACGCGGGTGAGCGTGTGGATGGACTCCTTGGCGCCAAAGACGCCCTTCGGGTCGTCCAGAAACTTCAGGTCCCAGCGCGCGAACTTCCAGTGCGGCTTCCAACCGGTGACCACCACGGGGCGCTTCTTGGCGATGGCGTCCTTGAGCTCCGCAGTCATCGCCGGGCCGCTGGAGGGCACCAGCTTCAGGTCCAGCTTGTACTCCGCGATGGCCTTCTCCGTCGTCGTCATGATGCCCGCGCCAGAGTCGATGCCCACGATGGACTGGTTCAGGTCCTTCGCCTTGCCGTTGAGCTGCTCGATGCTGGTGATGTCCAGGTCCGCCGGGACGACCAGGCCAATCCGGGCGTCCTCGTAGTTGGTGCCCAGGTCCACCACCTTGCCCTGGAAGCGCTCCATGTAGCTCTGGTGGGTGACGGGCAGCCAGCCATCCAGGAAGGCATCCGCGTCGCCGTTGGCGAGCGAGGCGAACACCGGGGCGACGTCCGCCATGGTGGTCTTCACCTCGTAGCCCATGCGGTCTTCCAGGATGGCCTGGACCAGATGCGTCATGGCCACGCCTTCGGCCCAGTTCACGTACACCAGCCGGACCACGGGCTTCTTCGCGGGGGCGGGCGCCTCGGTGTCACCCGCGGCGGGCGCCTTGTTCTCCTGCTTGCATCCGGGGGCGACGAGCAGCCCCGCCACGGCCGTGAGCAGCAGGGGCAGACGATTGAGAGAGGAAATGTTCACGGGACGGGTCTCCTTCATGATGAGCGCGTCCGGGGCTTGCCCAGCGCGTGAGTCAGGCGGTCCAACACGATGGCCAGGATGACCACCGCGATGCCGCTCTCGAAGCCCAGCCCGATGCGGAGCTGGGTGATGCCCTTCAGGACCTGCTCGCCCAATCCCCCCGCGCCAATCATGGCGGAGATGACCACCATGGACAGCGACAGCATGATGGTCTGGTTCACTCCGGCCAGCAGCGTGGGGACGGCGATGGGGAGCTGAACGTTGAGCAGCGTCTGACGTGGCGTCGCGCCAAACGCGATGGCGGCCTCCACGACTTCGGCGGGCACCTGCCGGATGCCCAGGTTGGTGAGGCGCACCGCGGGCGGCATGGCGAAGATGACGGTGGCCACCACGCCGGGCACCTTCCCCAGCCGGAAGAAGAGCACCGCGGGGATGAGGTAGACGAAGGCGGGCATCGTCTGCATCAGGTCCAGGGCGGGCCGCAGCACCCGCTCCACGACGCGGCTGTACGCGGCCCAGATGCCCAGGGGGATGCCCAGCACCAGCGCCACCATCGCCGAGCTGAGGACCAGCGCCAGCGTCTCCATGGTGGCCTTCCACAGGCCCATGTCCTGGATGAGCAACATGCCCAGCGCCGTGAAGACGGCCGTGCCCAGGCCGGACAGGCGCCAGGCGAGCACCATCAACACCGCGATGATGGCGTAGCTGGGCGGCAAGAGCAGCGCGCTCTCCAGGCCGTTGATGCAGGCCGTGAGCACCGAACGGATGGCGTCGAACAGCGGCGCGCCACGCGTGCCCAGCCAGTCAATCAGCTCCTCGAAGCCTTCACCGATTCTCAGTGTGCTCATGTCAGCGCTGCTCCCCCGCGATGCTGGCCAGCAGCGTCGCGCGGCTCACGATGCCCAGGAACGACTGGTCCTCGGCGACGACGGCGATGGGAATCTGAGTCGTGGCCGCCACCGCCACCAGCTTCGCCAGCGGCGTGTCCGGTGACGTGGTGGGCAAGTCGGTGACAAGCGCCCCCTCCAGGCTGTGCTTGTTCTCCGCCATGAGCCGCAGCGTGTCCTCGATGCGAACCAGGCCCACCAGCTTGCGGGCCTGGTTGGTCACGAAGAGCGTGGAGGTGCCCGACTCGCGCATGCGCTTGACGGCCAGGGCGGGCCCGTCCTTCGGGTGCACCACCGACTCCGGCCGCCGCATGATGGTCCGCGCGGTGAGGACCTTGGTGCGGTCCACGTGCTCCACGAAGGCGCGCACGTAGTCGTCCGCGGGGCTCCTGAGGATTTCCTCCGGCGTGCCGAGCTGCGCGATGCGCCCGTCCTTCATGATGACGATGCGCCCACCCAGCTTCAGCGCCTCATCCAGGTCATGGGTGATGAACACGATGGTCTTGTTCATCCGGGACTGGAGCTCCAGCAGCTCGTCCTGCATCTGCCGGCGGATGAGCGGGTCCAACGCGCTGAAGGCCTCGTCCATGAGCAGGATTTCCGCGTCGGTGGCAATGGCCCGCGCCAGCCCCACGCGCTGCTGCATCCCGCCGCTGAGCTCGCGAGGCAGCTTCTCCTCGTAGCCCTTCAGGCCCACCAGCTCGAGCGCCTGCATCGCCTTGGGCCGCGACTCCCGCCGCTCCAGGCCCTGCATCTCCAGCCCGTACTCCACGTTCCGGATGATGCTGCGGTGGGGCAGCAGGCCGAAGTTCTGGAACACCATGGCCATCTTCCGGCGCCGGACATCCAGCAGGCCCGCCCTGTCCGCCCGGGTGACGTCCACGCCGTCCACGTGCACGCTGCCGGCGGAGGGCTCGATGAGGCGGTTGAGGCAGCGGAGCACCGTGGACTTGCCGCTGCCGGACAGGCCCATGATGACGAAGATTTCGCCGGCCTTCACATCGAACGAAGCCTCCTGGATGGCGACGGTGCAACCCGTCTCCTCCAGGATCTGCTGCTTGCTCTGCCCCTTCTCCAGCAGGGCAATGGCCCGCTCCGGGTTGCCGCCGTAGATCTTCCGCAAGCCACGGACTTCAATCTTCTCCATGGGGCCTCTCAGAAGTAGTAGCCGACGTTGATGTTGAAGCGCGTCTCCCACGGGGCATTCGGATCGCCCTCCGCAAGTGCGTGGCCATAAGCAGGCCCCAGCCAGGGCTGGTTCTTCCCGCTGGCCACGTCCACGTAGGTGTAGACGGGCCCCGCGGTGACGAGCATGCCGAGCACGTTCTGCATCGACGTCTCGAACGCAGCGTTGGCTTTGTCGAAGAGGCTGAAGTCGTCGTAGAAGGTCAGCTTCGTGATGGGGCCCCACGACACGGGCACGTCGTACGAAAGGCCCGCCGCGTAGACGGTGCCCCGGGTGGCCATCTTGTAGGGCGCGTCATAGGCCCCCATCGTCACGATGGAGTCGTCGTGGCCCTCGGGGTTCTTCAGGTCGTAGCCGTAGCTGAGGACCTCCATGCGGAGGTTGAACGGGCCGTAGTAGCCGTCCAGGTGCACCGCGCCAGCCCAGTTCAGGCCATTGCGCTTGGTGACGCTGTTGTAGATCTGCCCGGTCTGCGCGGAGACGCCCACTTCCGTGCGGCCCAGGTCCCCGTGCTGGAATGTGTACGCCGCGCGTGCATTGAGCTTGTTGCTCTCGTGGTTCGCGCTCTCCACGCCCAGGTATGCCTCGCCCGGGTTGGAGCTGCTCACCTGCACCACGTCATACGAGTAGCGCGCGCTGTCCGTGCTCCGGCCGGTGAAGCTGCCCTCGTCGTTCTTGTAGAAGGCGACCTGCAGGTCCCATGGCCCCTGCGTGTGGACCAGCTTCAGACCCAGGTCGTAGTCGTCCTCCATCCCCATGTAGTAGGGCAGGGAGAAGAACCAGTTATGTGAGGCGTAGGGCAGCACGCCGAAGGGCACGCGGTGTACGCCGAACTGGAGCTGGGTCGCCTTCGTGAACTCATAGCCCACCCAGCCGTGGTGGAGCATGGAGTACCCCGAATAGAGGCGGTACTCGGCGGACAGCAACACCTTGGAAAGTCTGGCGTCGACGTTGAGCCGGAATGTATCGAACGCCACGTCGCCACCGCGGTTGCGGTTGTCTTCTTCTCCAGGCCACGTCTTGAAGAAGGCATTGAGGCGCAGCGCACCGCCAACCTTGAGCATGTCCGGGTCTTCCACCACCTCCTCGTCGGCGCGTGCTTCGGGCGCGAGCAGGCAGGTCAATCCAGACAGGAAAAGCGCATGCGAGAAACGGGTAAGACGGGTGGACAACTGCAACTCCTGGCAAGGGACGACAGGCGCGAGCGGACCAGAACGGGCCACACTCGTCCTGAGCGCCAGACGTGGCACAAGGGGCGGCCCTCTCCCGATCCACACTCAGCGAGGACGCTGGCGCGCGAGACAGTCCACCCAGGGGACAGTGCAATCAGTCGTTAACAGGTCAGACGGAGCACGTCCATACTTTTGAGCTCAAACAATGTGGAAACAGGGCGCCGCCCGCCTGCTCGCGGGGCCTGAGCGGCGCGCCCGCCAACCCACACGGGCGGCTCAAGGCGCCTGTGTCACCGCTGTCAATCTCCTCATTCCGTGACGCTTCAGCGGCCGGAGCGTCAAATCCAGATGCCCCTCCCCTGTTGCCGGCGATGCCTCTCAAGCCCACGGGCGACCACCGCCATCAGTGTCAGTGGAGGGTGAACACGCCCCGCAAGTCATCCCAGAGCAGCCCATGGCGCCGCAGAATCCGCGTCAGGTCCGGCTCCACGGGCGGCGGGTGTGCGAAGGCGTCGAAGCCCAGTAGGTGGAACGTCCGGTCGGAAGCCGCTGCCGCCAGCCACGCTCCATCGGAAGAGAAGGCCACAGCGGAGACGAACCCCTGCAGCCCGGGCACCTCCCCCATGAGCGCCCCGTCGGGAAGCCGCCAGACCTTCAGCTCTCCTCCCATTCCGCCGGACGCCACGAACGTCCCCTGAGGCGCCACCGCGAGCGACAAGACCCCTACTGTGCGCGAATCCATCGAGGTCAGCACGCGGCCGGCATCTGAGCTCCAGAGCCGGATGGGCTGACGCATCCCCGCGGTCAGCAACTCCCCAGACGCCAGGAACGTGACGGCGCGCACCCGGTCGCCCGCCTCCAGGACGCGAATCACCGCGCCTCGCGCCACGTCCCAGATACGCACCGTGTGGTCCGCTGCGCCCGAAGCCAGCCTTTGCCCCGTGGCATCGAATGCCAATGCCCACGCCTTCCCGGTGTGCCCTGTCAGCCGGGCCACCTGGGTCGCGGAGGGGACAGCCCACAGCACGACGTCCTGCGCCACCCCCGCGGCGAGCAATGCGCCGTCTGGGCTGAAGGCCAACGCCCGGATGGATTCGTGCGCGGCCGGAATCACCATCAGCTGATTTCCGGACCGGACGTCTCGCACACGCACCTCCCCCTTCAACGTTCCCACCGCAAGCAACCGCCGGTCCGCGCTCACGGCCACGGCCCCCACGGCGTCCGGCGCCTCCAGGCGGGAGTGGAGTTCGCCTCCGGACGAGACCGACCAGCTCCGCAGACCGTCCTCCCCACCCGACACGAAGGCGTCTGGCCCCACGGAGGTCAGCACCTCAGGCCAGGCGTGAAGCTCCCGCAACAGAACGTCCGGAGGCACCTCGGGCCGCGACCAGACCTTGAGGACACCGTCCATGCCACCGGACGCGAACCTGCGCCCGTCCGGGGACAGGGCCACGGCCATCACGAAGGTCCGGTGCGCATCCAACCGCTCCAGGACCTCGCCACCTCCGCGCACGTCCACGCGCTGCACGCGTCCCTCCCACCCCGCCTGCACGAGTTGCTGGAAACCCGTATCGATGGCCACGGCCGAAAGCGCCCCCGTGTTGCGCTGCACGTCGAACAGGGCCCCGCTCCGGGCATCCCAGAAACGGATGGCCCGGTCCGCGGACGCGGTCATCACCCGCTCGCCATCCGCGGAGAACGCACAGGACTCCACCTTGTCCCCGTGTCCCGTCAGCCGGAGCAGCTCGCGACGCGCCGTCAGGTCCCACACCCGCGCGGTCCGGTCCACGCTCGATGACACGAGCCGTCCTCCGTCGGGGGAGAAGGCCACCGCGATGACGATGTCGTCATGCGTGAACTGGAGCACCTCCGCGCCGTCGCGGATGCGCCAGACACGAATCGTCCGGTCCAGGCCACCACTCGCCAGCCACTCCCCATCCGGGGAGAAGGCCAGGCCCCGCACGACATCGGTGTGCCCGGACAGCAAGGCCACCCTGCGCCCCTGCTTCCAATCCCAGAGCCAGAGCGCGCCGGGCCTGCCGGCGGCGGCCAGCCACCGGCCATCGGGAGAGAACGCGACGGCATGGAGCTCGGCTTCGTGGCCCTTCAGCTCCGCCACCTGCGCTCCGGCCTCCACGTCCCAGACGCGCACGACCGCGTCATACCCTCCCGATGCCAGCAGCCTGCCGTCCGGTGAGAAGGCCAGCGCCAGCACCGAACCCTCGAACTGCTTCGCCCACTCGAGCGACGAGGCGCGCTTCTCCGCCCACACCTGTCCCCAGCGCGCCGTGGGTGAGTCTTCCGTGTGTCTCGCGGACGCGAAGTAGCCCGCGGCCAGGGCCCATTGCTTCGTCTCGATGGCCGCGTCACCGCGGGCCCGGAAGAGTTCGGACCGAGCGTCTCGCCCCCCAAGGACCTCGGACGAGGAGCGCCGCCCCGCGCAGGACACCGTAAGCAGGACCAGGACCCACCACCACGAACGCAGGCGCATTCCGGATTCATCACCCGGGGCATGGCTCCGGCACAATCCCCTTCGCCCAGCGCATGAGCCCGTGGCGGAACCGACACCGAGCATTACCGGCTTTACTGCTTTTTGCATTATCTAGGGTGGTTGGACCGTACACATCCCCCAGAGCCTCACGTGTTTCGAAACGCCCCCTCCTGCCGTGCATGGTTGGTCGTGGGCGCCCAACCCCACGCTGTTCACGCCGTAAGCCAGGCGCGCCACCCCGACGGTTCGCCCTTCTGACTCAGCGAACCATCACGGTCGCTCGTCAGAACGAGTAGCGCACTCCGAACCGCACCTGTAGCGGCGGCAGGACATACAAGGGGGGCACCCCGTCAGACTCCACCGAGCGCCCCTCTCCCAACCACGCCCCCGGCTGCGTATTCAACAGGTTGAGTGCAGCAAGTTCGAAGGACACCGACTCGAACCTCGACACTTGATACTTCAAGTCCACGTGGGCATCGAGGACGTGGACCCAACGATTCCGGGTCCCCACGTCATCCCGTGGCGTTCCAGACGCGCCCTGATAGGAAACCCCCGTGACAAGGGAGAGCTTACGAGCCAGCTCGAAACCACGGATACCGGTGGCCTTGATGGAATGAGTCCGGTCCGCTGGAAGCAACTGCTGTCGGGCCAAGGGGCGCCCTGCATCGGCGCCGATTGGCTCGGTCTGGTTTCCATGCAATCTCGACCATGTGTAGCTGAATTGGGTGTGCACCCAACGGAAATTCGGCTGTACCGAAACTGTCACGGCATCATAAGTACGGACAGCCCTCGGAAGCGCCGCTGCGAGCCCGATACCCGGATTGCCAATCAGCACACCCTCATCGTCTGGGTCGTTGATGGACGCCAGCGCGGTATCAAGTCGGCGTCGGGCATAATGCGCAGCCAACTGGAACCAGAGATTGCCGTTTTGTGTTGGGCGAAACTCATGCGAAGCCCCCACGATGACCTCACGGGAGGAGGTCGGGACGAGGTTGGGATCGAAGGCGACGCCCCGGCCCGGCTCTACATCCATGAGCCCGAGCGGCACCAGGTCGTGGTACTTCGCGAAGGATGCGAAGAGCTGCGAGTGATACATCGGCCGTGGATTGATGACCACGCCAGCCCTTGGTGAGAGCAGGTAGGTCGTGAGCGCCCGGCGCCCGTTCAATCCCTCCCGCAGGGCCTGCACATCATAGCGAGCGCCGCCTTGAAGCGTGAGCAAGTGACTCACGTTCCATGTGTCCTGCACGAATCCCCCCAGGACTGTGCTTGCCGCGCGGGATGCGACCGGCTGTATCGAGTCGTGCATGGAGTGCTCCGCGTCAACACCTGCCTTGAACACGTGAGTCCCCAGGGCGTGCAACAAGTAATACCCTTCGGTCTTCGCGTAATAGCGACGCTGCGATCGCCGTGCATCGCCAGTCGCTACGCGGCTGACGGCTTTGTGATTCAGCCATCCCGCCTTGAAGGAAACGAGCAGACGATTGTCCAGGAACATGCCGTTGTAGTCGAACATCCCCAGGACCGTCTCACTGTCGAACTCCCAAGGCCGATCGGCAGTATCCATCCCTCGTGCCAACGAAGGCGTGGCGAGGACCAGCAGAGACGTCTCGTGACCAGGAGCGACATGGTACGTCAACCGGCCCACCGCCTGGATTCCACGGTGGTCGGTCAGGCCATCGCGCCGCCCGTTGCGACTGAGCGTCGGAACAACGCCCGCGAAGAACGAGAGACGATTCCGCACGAGCGGACCGCCCAGGGTCACCCCGAAGTCTCCCAGGTTCTTGAGCCCATCCTGGCTGGAGCCCACCGAACCCGCGTTCGGAATGGACTCACGCGCCCCCTCCAACCCGCCTGGGGTCCAGGAAGCAAAGGCGGATCCGGAAATGCGGGGGCACCTTGACGGCAACCGAGCCTCGATGACACCACCGTTCGCCCGTCCCTGGTCTGGCATGGAGCCTCCCGCATGCACTGTCACGAGGGAAACGAACTCCATGCTGAGCGGCACCAGGTTCAATCCCGTGACGGCATCTCGGGTGGAGAAGCCCTCCAACAGATAGCCGTTCTCGGACGCAGAGGCGCCCCGGATGGCGAAGCCAGATGGGTCAAGTAGCGTGACAGGACTGAGCTCAGCAAGACTCTCCGCGGCGCGCAGTCCTCCGCTCCCGCCTCGCGGCCTGCCCAACGGCAGGCCTACAATCCAACGCGGTGCGGTAAATGACCTGGGGGTGTGGGCCAGGTCGCTGGAGATTCCCCCGCAGCGCACGTAGAAGATGGGGGCTTTCTCACTCAGCCAGGCATCGACACGCAGGGTCGAGCCCTCAGTGACCTCCACGCGCTCCTGGGAATGGGCCGTGTACTTCTCCCGCTCGAACCGAATCGAGTAGGTCCCAGAAGGAACTCCATCCAAGCGATAGGCGCCAGCGGCATCCGTCTCCGTCCGTACCTCTCCAGGCGCCGTGGATGAACTTGCCGTCACGCTGACGCCCGGAAGAGGGTGTTCCCATTCGGAATCAAAGACTGTCCCGACAATGGCGGCCTGAGGCCTCTCCGCAGCCCCCACCGACAACACCGCGGCCAGTATGACACCCACAAGCCGCTGAATCCCCCTCATGCCCATGCTGGCAGCGCCCTCCATTTCACGCCAGCATGGCACGGCGACTTGCCCATCGATTGACAATCTCCATCCCGCGCTGCCGCTCTGGACATAGCCATCACCAGACAACCATCCGGGAGCCGGGCCCCCAGACCTCGAACTCAAACCCTGTGGCGATGAAGGAAGACGAAGCTCCTGGTCTGCCCCCTCTCCCCTATCAGGCCTGCCAAGCGCCACGCCCGCATCCCTCCGCCAACGCGTGCCTGGGCGCCCCCTCCTGCCCACCTGCCGTGAACGCGCCTTCGCGCTCGCCGACCGTCCCTAGCTTGGCTGTAGGGGGCCTTTCCCATCACGGCCCCACGGAGGAGAAAGCCATGCCCCTGGACCCTCGAAGTGAGCCTGCGCGCACAGGCGAAGGACGGCCGTCCGCGCTGCCCCCAGGCCGGGTCGAGCAGCTACGGGCCCGCTTGCGCGGCCGGCTCGTGCGCCCCGGGGACGAGGACTACGAGGAGCACTGCCGCGTCTACAACGCCATGATTCACAAGCGGCCGGCGTTGATTACCCGGTGCGCCGACGTGGCGGACGTCCTCGCGGCAGTGGAGTTCGCACGCGAGCAGGGCCTCATGCTCGCGGTCCGTGGGGGTGGGCACAACGGTGCCGGCCTGGGTACCTGCGACGGGGGGCTCGTCGTCGACCTGTCGCTCATGCGCGGCGTCCGGGTCGCCCCCGAATCAGGCACCGTGCGTGTCGCGGGAGGAAGTGTCTGGGGCGAAGTGGACCATGCCACGCACGCGTTCGGGCTCGCCGTTCCCTCGGGAATCATCTCCACCACGGGCGTCGGGGGCCTCACCCTGGGTGGTGGCCTGGGCCACCTCTCGCGTCGCTACGGCCTCACCATCGACAGCCTGCTCGCCGTGGACATGGTGCTGGCGGACGGGCGCTTCGTCACCGCGAACGCCCAGCAGCACCCGGACCTGTTCTGGGCCGTGCGCGGCGGTGGCGGCAACTTTGGCGTCGTCACGTCCTTCCTCTTCCAGGCCCACCCAGTGGACACCATCCTGGGAGGGCCGACGCTCTGGCCCCTGGAGCGCGCCGAGGAGGTGATGCGGTGGTACCGCGAGTTCATCCCCACCGCGCCCGAGACACTCACCGGCTTCTTCGCCTTCCTGGTCGTCCCGCCCGCGGCGCCCTTCCCGCCCCACCTGCACTTGCAGAAGATGTGCGCGGTGGTGTGGTGCTACACCGGAGACCCGGCTCAAGCCGACGCGCTCTTCGCGCCCGTGCGCGCCATGGCCCCCGCGCTCGACGGCGTGCAGACCATGCCCTACCCCGCGCTGCAGACCATGTTCGATGCGCTCTATCCGCCGGGCCTCCAATGGTACTGGCGCGCGGACTTCGTGCGAGAACTGGGAGACGAAGCCATCTCCCGACACGTGGCGTTCGCCCACCGCCTGCCCACGATGCACTCCACCATGCACCTCTATCCCATCGACGGAGCGGCGCACCGGGCGGCACCAGGCGACACCGCCTTCAGCTTCCGGAACGCGCGGTGGGCGGAGGTCATCGTCGGAGTGGACCCCTCTCCTGAGAAGGCAAGGGACATCACCACCTGGACGAAGGACTATTGGAATGCCCTGCATCCCTATTCCGCGGGCGGCGCCTACGTGAACTTCCTCATGGACGAGGGCCAGGAGCGCGTCCAGGCAACGTACCAGGACAACTACGCAAGGCTGGTGGAGGTGAAGGACCGCTATGACCCGACCAACCTTTTCCGAGTGAACCAGAACATCCGCCCCAGCACCGGCGCGCCGCTTCGCCATTAAGCCACCATTCCCTCGCGCCATTGCTCGCCCGGAGCGGCCTCGGTTGGTACCTTCCGTGCCCGCAGTTCGCTCCACCCAACCGCGAGGAGAATGAGGCATGACAACGGGCTTCGAGACTTACAGGATGGAGGACCCTGCGCTCCTGGCGGGCGTGAGGGAGGCCCTGCTGCAATCCTACTTCGCGGACTACGACCAGGGCTTTCTCAAGACGCCGGCGGGGCAATCGGACATCGCGGACCACGTGGATGGCCGGTACAATCGCTGCGTTGACCATGTGCTGCCCTGGCTCGCGAGGTACGCGCAGTTGGGCAAGGCGGACATCGTCGAGTTGGGCTGTGGCACGGGCTCCAGCACAGCGGCCTTCGCACAGGTCGCCCGCCACGTCACGGGGTACGACATCCACGCGCCCTCCGTGCGCGCGGCGGAAAGCCGCATGAAGGCCCTGGGATTGCGCAACGTCGCCATGAGCGTCGTGGAGCCCGCGCAGTTGCTGGAGACCCTGAAGAAGGAGACCCCCGACGGCGCCGACATCTTCGTGCTGTACGCGGTGCTCGAGCATCAGACGCCTGCCGAGCGGTTGGAGACGCTCCGCACCGGATGGGACCTGCTGCGGCCGGGAGGCCTGCTCGTCGTCGTGGATACGCCCAACCGGCTCGTGTATTTCGACGCGCACACGTCCCTGATGCCGTTCTTCCACTTCCTACCGCCGGAACTCGGGTGGCCGTACGCCTCGCGCTCCCCACGCGAGAACTTCCGCGAATCCATGGCACAGGTGTCCGCCGAAGACGCCCCCATGCTGCTGACCCGATGGGGCCTGGGCGTCAGCCACCATGAGCTCGAGCTGACGCTGGGAGACATCGACCCCTTGCTGGTGGGGACAGGCTTCGAGCCGGAGGTGCTCGACATGTTCCCCGTCACACTCGACGAAGAGCTGCTGCGTTTGTACGTGGAGAAAAGCGGCGCTCGCGTGCCCCTGGCGTTCACCCGGAACACGCTGAACTTCGTTCTTCGCAAGGGTGACAACGCCGACCTCATCGCCCGCCGGCCTTCGCCGCCTCCGGTTCGACACCTCGTCAACGAGACGTCGAACCCGGTCCAGGCGCAACGCCTCCACGAACTGGAACAACGCGTCTCCGCGGACGAGCGGAAGCTCCTGGAGCAGGCCCAGCGCATCCGGGAGCTGGAAGAGCACATCGCCACCCCGCCCCTGCGACACCAGCTCGCGGATCAGCTCAACGGCGCCCTCAAACAGACGGCCCTTCACCGTCAGGCCCGGAAGCTCGTCGAATGGTCGGTGGGCCGCGTCAAGCGCGGGTCGCGCTGAGTCTTCGCCGCCCCAGGACTCCCAGCCGGGTGGCGCAGTGATACACGCACCGCGCCGTCCGGTATCACCACCAGAGCATTGTCCTGCTGACGAAGCCCGTGAAACACAAAAACCGAGCAATTCCGAACCCAAGTCTCACCACCTGTCGATGAAACACATACGGGCAGAGGCCGAGCGGCCGGGCGGGGTGAAGCAGACCCATTTTACAGGGGCGTCTCCCGCACCCGAGGATGGACGCATCCATGCGTCACATCCGCATTCCGACTCACGCGCCGGCGACTCACGCAGTCCCCGGTGTTTCACCTGTCTCACCTGCCGGCGCATGCATGTCTTCACGACGCACGTCGTGGTGCTGGGTGCTGCCGTTCCTCCTGATACTTTCCACCTCCGCGTGGGCGGACACAGGACAGCCCAGCATCGACTTGAATCAGGGCTGGAGATACCGCTGGGGAGACTCACCGCCGGGCCCCGCCGATGTACCCGCCTGGGCACTGGAGTCAGGGAATGAGCAGGCGTGGCAGCCCGTGGCGGCCCTCCGCGAGCCGCCGGGCCGGGGAGCGCACACCTTCCTCTGGCTGAGCATCCCCGTCCCCCAGGGGCAGTGGCTGGAGCCCGCGCTCTACCTGGGCACGGTGGCCAACGCCTTCGAGGTCTACGCCAACGGCCACCGCATCCATGCGAGCGGGCGGCTGAATCCCTCGGGCAAGGAGGAGACGGACAACCTCGCATGGCGGCTCATCCCCCTGCCACCCACGGTGGAAGACACGCGCCTGCTGCTGCGAATCCAGAGCAGCGGTCCAATCATCGGCGTGGGAGGCGCGGCTCGGGTGGGGGCACACCATCAACTGCTCGCGACGGTAACGCGCACGGGGCTGGCGCCCTTCGTCATGGGTATCCTGCTGCTCACCATCGCCTGTGCCGCCGCCCTGGGTGCCCTGGTACGGCGTCAGACGCAGATGCTCCTGCCGCTCATCATCTTCACGAGCGGCTCGGCGGCCCTGCTTCTCGGCATGAGCGGCCTGATTCCCGCGCTCTGGGGCGGCTATCTGCTGGGGAGCCAGCTCACGCTGGTGGGCTCGCACTGCATCCTGCCCGCGCTCGCCTGGTTCATCTCCGACAGCATCCTGGAGAACCGGATGCGCTGGTTCCGGTGGAGTGCCTGGGGCGCGTGCGTGCCGGCCTCCCTTCAGGTCATCATCGTGATGGTCGACCTGGGCATGGCGCAGCGGAACCTTGGCCTCTTCGTCCTCTACTCGGTGCCTTGCCTCCTCGGGTGCGTCATCGTCGCGGGTATCTCGGCGTGGCGGGGCAACCCCGACGCGCGAATCTTCTCCATGGGCCTGGCCGTGTTCTTCGGTGTCGTCATCCACACCACGCTGCCGGTGTTCGGGCTGGCCGAGGCCGCGGACTCGCTCATGCACTGGGGCTTCCTGGCGCTCGCGCTCTCATTGGTGGGCATCGTCGTGCGCCGCTCGGTGCTGGTGGTGCGCGCGCTCGCGTCGCACACGCATCAGCTCGAGGAGCGTCGTCATGAAGTGAAGCGGCTCGCCCAGAACATGGGGAGCGGCGCTGGCGAGCTGGCCGCGGTGGCGCAACAACTGCGCACGTCCAGTGAGGTGCAGACGGCGGGTGTCAGCCGGCAGGCCGCGGCGCTCCGCGAGGCGGAGCAGACGGTCCAGGAAATCCGGCAGGGCTCCCTGGTGACGGCGGACAAGGCGCGGCGGCTCGCCGGCTCCATCGAAACCGCCGAGGAGGCGGGGCGCGATGGCGGCGCGGCCATCACCCGCACGCTGACCAACCTGGAAGCCATCCGCCAGGAGGTCTCCGAGATGTCGAGCCGCATCCTCGCGCTGGACGCACGCACCCGCGAAATCTCCAGCATCGTGGACACCGTGAAGGGGCTGGCGGACCAGTCCAACATGCTGGCCATCAACGCCGCCATCGAGGCCGCGCGCAGCGGGGAGCACGGCCGGGGCTTTGGCGTCGTATCGCGAGAGGTCCGCAGCCTCGCCGACCAGTCCATCCTGGCGACCCATCGCATCCGCGAGGTGCTCGACGGCGTGAGTCTGAGCATGCGTGAGGCCGCGAAGATGAGTGAACAGGGAGAGCAACGCGTGAAGGCGAGCCTGGACGCGGTGCGTGTCTCCGGCACCCAGCTCCAGCGGCTCACGGGCATCATCGACGACACCGGCACCAGTGTGCGGCAGATTTCCGCGGCGGTGGCGCAGCAGGACGCGGGCACCTCCCAGATTGCCCAGGCCATTCAAGACCTGTCAGCCCAGATGCGGCATACACTGCGCACCGTCGAGGAGACGCAGAAGGTGTCCGGTTCGGTGCAAGCGCTGGCGGAGAACATGGCGGGCACGGCCCGCATCGCGCTCCAGGCGGGAACGCTCGATGACTGAGCCGCGTCCCGTGACGTCCACGCAGTGACGGATGGGAGCGCACCGGTTGCAGGCCCGCGCAAAGGGTGCTCAGAAGCCAGCATGGCGCAGAACATCTACGACGACCCCGGCTTCTTCGAAGGCTACAGCCAGCTGCGGCGCTCGATGGAGGGGCTCGCAGGTGCACCGGAATGGCCCGCGCTGCGGGCGATGCTGCCCGAGCTGCGGGGCCTCCGGGTGATGGACCTCGGCTGCGGCTATGGCTGGTTCTGCCGGTGGGCCCGGGAACAAGGGGCACTGCAGGTTCACGGGCTCGACGTCTCGGCTCGAATGCTGGAACGGGCCCGGCAGCTGACGCCCACCCACGACATCGTCTACACCCAGGCAGACCTGGAGACGGTGGAACTTCCTCGAGCCAGCTTCGACCTCGTCTACAGCTCCCTGGCCTTTCACTACATCGAAGACCTGCCGCGCCTGCTCGCGAAGGTGCACGCCACCCTGGTTCCAGGTGGCGCGCTGGTCTTCTCCACCGAGCATCCCATCTACATGGCTCCCACCCACCCTGGCTGGCGAGTGGATGAACAAGGCCAGAAGACATGGCCCCTCAATGGCTACCAGGCCGAGGGGCCCCGCACCACGGACTGGCTCGCCAAGGGCGTCATCAAGTACCACCGCACGCTGGGCACCTTGTTGAACGCCCTGATTCACACCGGTTTCAGTCTGCGCCAGGTCAACGAATGGGGTCCGACCGAGGCGCAGCTCTCCGCCCAGCCAGAACTGGCCGAGGAGCGGGAGCGCCCCATGATGTTGCTCGTGTCCGCGCGGCGTTAGACAAACGCGGCGGCGGCCACCCGGCCCCCCAGTAGCTCCCTGCCCTGGCGGAGTGTTATGTGACCGCCACGGATATGATGGGGGTAGGCTTGAAGCAGCCTGTGCTGTTTTGTCTCGTTTTCCTATTTAGCATTCCTTCTCTTGCCAGTGGGCGCATGGCTCCCTGGGAGGGCGCGGCGTTCGAAGCGACGGGGCCCACGATGGCTCAGGCCGCCGCGAAGCTACCGGCTCCAGCGGAAGGCACCGATGTGGAGGTTCTCCTGAAGGAGGGCCGCTACACGGAGCTTGCGCCTCACCAATGGCGAGCATCGTCTCGCACCGTCTTCCGCATCATCACGCGAGCGGGCGTGCGCGCATGGTCCGAAGCCCGCGTTGAATGGTCCCCCTGGCGCCAGCAACGGCCGCTGCTGCGAGCACGCGTCATCTCCCCTGACGGCAAGGTGCACCCGCTCGACGAACAGACGCTGCACGATGCGCCCGTGGAGGATCCTGGCCCGGACATCTACACGGACACCCGCGCGCTGCGTGCGCCACTCCCAGCCCTGCGCCCCGGCAGCCTGGTCGAGGTGGAGTCCATCGTGGAGGACACCCAGTCATTCTTCGAAGCTGGCGTCGTCACCCACTTCTACTTCGCCAGTCCCGTCCCCGTCCGCAAGGTGCGCCTGGACCTGGACGTGGCGCTGACAACGCAACTCACACTGCGTGTCCAGGGCCTCCCCCTGGATCCGTTGCCACAACACCAGTCCGACCGGAAACGCCTGTCATTCGAAGGGGGTCCCTACGCCCCCGTGGCTCCGCTCGAAGCGGACATGCCGCCGGCGCAGGCCTTCTACCCGCATGTCGCCTTCTCCACCGGGCGCTCCTGGAACGACGTGGCTGCCAGCTACCACCGGATTGTCGAAGGCCGGCTGGAGGGTGCTTCGCTCCAGCCCCGCGCGCGTGAGCTGAGCAAGGGCACGAAAGACCGGCGCGTCATCGCACAGCGCATGCTGGAGCACGTGCGTCAATCGGTGCGCTACACGGGCCTGGAATTCGGCGCGGCGGCCATCGTTCCCGCCCGGCCTCAGGAAGTGCTCACGCGGCAGTATGGCGACTGCAAGGAGATGTCCACCCTCCTCGTCGGGCTGCTCCGCGGAGCGGGGATTCCCGCCCATGTAGCGCTCGTGCGTGTCGGCCGTGAGGACGTGCCCCAGTTGCCGGGCATGGGGTTCTTCAATCACGCCATCGTCTACGTGCCCGGGTCGCCCGATTTGTGGATGGACCCCACCGACCCGGGTGCGGAAGCCGGCGTGGTCGCTCCCGAGCTGCAAGGGCGCCACGCGCTCGTGGCCACCCCGGACACCCAGGGGCTCGTGCGCATCGACGAGACGCTTCCGGAACGGAACACCGCCATCTTCACGCGGACCGTGACGCTGTCCGAGGAAGGGCCCGCGCGCGTGCATGAACTCCGGGAGTTCACTGGGGCACTGGCGGTCCAATACCGACGCCTGCTGAAAGAGCTGCGGCCCATGGACTTCCGCCGGAACATGGAGGCCGTGGCCACCGCGCAGTATCAGGGCACGCTGGAGGGGATGAAGCACTCGCCGCTGGATGAGGTCTCCGGCCCCTTCCGCATGGAGCTGGACATCGCCTCCGCTCGCTTCGCCGCGACGAGTTGGCGCAGCGTCCAGGTGCCACTGCGCATCGAGTCCCCCCTCGCCTGGCTTCCCGACACGCTGGATGACGTCCGCGACCTGTTGCCGGATGAACTCGGCCGCGTCCGGCCACCTCCCGCCCGGCGACAGGCCGACCTGGTGCTGCCCGTGGCCTACCGCGCCGAGGCACGCTACCGCCTGAAGCCGCCCCGCGGGTTCGCCGTGAACGCCGTTCCCCGGGACGAAACGCTGGCGTTGGGGCCCGCCTCACTCTCTCTTCGATACATGCGTGAGCAGGATGGCGGACTGTCCGCCACCTACGTGTTCGACTCGGGCAAGCGTCGCTACACCCCTGATGAGGTCAACGCGTTCCGAACCGCGCTCGCGGACCTGGTCCGACGGGAAGCCCAGGCAGTGGAGTTCGAGGACCGTGGCTCGCGGCTCGTCGAGGGCGCCCGCGTCCGGGACGGGCTCGCCGTGTATGAGAGATGGCTGACCGCTCGCCCGGACTCCGCGCTGGTGCGAGCCCGGTACGCGGGCACCCTGCTACGGCTCGGTTTCGGCGGACAGGCGCGGGAGGAGGCCCGCCGCGCGGTGACGCAGCGTCCGGACTCCCCTCTGGCCCACCACGTCCTGGCGTGGGTGCTTCAACATGACCTCCACGGACGGCTGCGCCACCCCGGCGCCGACTTCGAGGGCGCAGTGGCGGCCTGCCGCAAGGCCATCAGCCTGGAACCGGAGAACGTCGCCGCCAACATCCTGCTGGCCGACATGCTGGAGCACAACGCGCACGGGGAGCGATTCGGGCAGGGCGCGCGCCTCACCGAAGCCATCACCACGTGGCGCCATCTGCGCGACACGCTCCGTGCTCGCAACGTGGATGACCGATTGATGACGGCCCTGTTCCGAGCAGGGGCGTCGACAGAGGCCCTGGAGGCCGCGCGCGTCGCCGCGCCGTCCGAGCTCAGGGGCCGGGTGATGGTCATGACGACCGCCGAACTGAAGGGTGCGGCCGACGCACTGGCGTTGGCGGAGCGCGAGTTCGAGGGGCTGGATTCGCGGCGCGAGGCCCTGACGCTCGCGGGAGACCATCTGCTCACGAAGGGCCACGCCGATGCCGCGGCGCGCCTCTTCGAAGCCGCGCTGAAGGACACCTACGACCCCGACCTCCAGTTCCGTCTAGAGCTCGCCCGGAAATCTCGCCGCGGGCCGGAAAAGGCGAAAGACGCAGGCGCCATCGCGCTGGTGCGCAGTGTGGTCTTGGCCGCATGGACGGCCCATGACGAGCGCGCGTTCGAAGAGGCCATTCGTCCGCATCTCTCATCCAGGGACCGGAGCGACAGCGAGTTTCGTCGCAAGCTGCGGGCCCTGCATGCCTATGCATCGCGGCATGCGAAGTCCTTCTGGAACGTGACGGATGCGAAGTTCCGGGCGGAGCTCGCGGTGTCCGCGCTCGACCTGAAGCCCGACGGGCAAGAGAAGGTCGGGTATCGCGTCCGCCTGAACCTGCTGCTGGGCGACCAGACGTTCGAGGACGCCTGGTACGTGGTGCGCGAGAACAAGGAGTACAAGCTGCTGGCCTCGGCGAGCGACCCGCGCCCGCTTGGCGCGGAAGCCTTGAGGTGGCTGGACGCGGGCCATCTGAAGGAAGCCATCCAGTGGATTCGCTGGGCAGTGGCGGACACCCGCGACATTCCTCCCGAAGGACTCTCTCCGCTCGCCTCCTTCGTGAGTACCCTCAAGGGCTTCTCTGGGATGGAGGGCGTCACCCACCTGCGTGCCGCGTCTGCCTATCTGGGCGCGAACACGGGTGATGCACGCGTGCTGAAGACGCTGCGCTCCCAAGCCTCCTTCGCATCGGGAGTCGAGCGTCACCGGCTGATGATGGCCCTGGCCGTGGCCTTGAAGGCAGCCGGAAAAGGCCCGGACGCAGAGGCATTGCTGGATGAAGTGCGTGAGGACGTCCCCGCGTCCGAGGACGCCTTCAACATGAAGCGAGAGTTCTTGGTGGAGCGAGGCCGCTGGCGGTCGCTCCGCGACGCAGCCGACCGCCGACTCGGGCTGCTGCACACCGACCCGCTCGGAATGGAAACGCTGCTGGTGGCGGCGGTGAACGAACAACACTGGGACGATGTGGGCCGGACGGGAAAGCAGCTCGTGGACCAGGGAGCCGCCAGTGCGGAGGCATACCGGACGCTGGCCTGGGCGGCGCTCCTGCGTGGGCGCGTCACAGCGGACGACGTCCAGTGGGCGCAGCGAGCCGTTCGCATGAG
This sequence comes from Myxococcus sp. AB036A, assembly GCF_006547355.1. Classification (NCBI taxonomy): domain Bacteria; kingdom Pseudomonadati; phylum Myxococcota; class Myxococcia; order Myxococcales; family Myxococcaceae; genus Myxococcus; species Myxococcus sp. AB036A. The sequence continues at coordinate 49,973 of NZ_VHLC01000005.1, forward strand.
CCGGGTGGACGAGCTCGAAACCCTGTCGCTTCTGGCCACGCTCCTCGTAGAGACCGGGAAGTTGGAAGAGGCGCGCAAGCTGATGGACAGCGCACTCGCCCAGCACACCCCCGCAGAACTGACTCCAGGCATGCTCTACGCCCGCGCACGTCTGGCGGAAGCGTTCGGACTGCCCGATGCGGCGCAAGCCCTCTATCGCGCCATGCCCGGCCCCAACGACTCCGATGCCCGCTCCTTCCAGAAGCTCGCCAAGAGCCGCATGAACCGGGGCCGGAGCACCAAGACCGCCACGGCGAGAGACTGAGCATTGGCATCCATGCCAGCGCACCGACAGCAGAATAGCGGCATCGAGCGTTCCGCCATCCTTCGCCTGAGCACCGCCATGCCACTGGAGTGCTCGGTCGCGGCGCTGCGGACGCCCGCCGCAGCCGCAGGCGTGGAGAAAAACCCTGTCCCTCCTCGGGCGTCCTCTGCCTCTTCGAGGACTGCGTCTGCGGGCCTTTCCCCATTGGCCCCGGCGGCAAGCCGTTGTCGCGTGCAGCGGGCGCAGCGGTAGGCCCGGCGCCCGAGCCCCTGCCTGGCCCTCCCCGCGCATGAAGCGGCGCATCCCGGAGCTCCGGCTCCGGATTGCCGGGCATTGAAGCGTCCTTTGCACGGACGCGTGGAACCCTCCCAGTCAATGGCAGCCCTCCCGCCGTGTCCGCACCCTGGGCCTCGCGTCAAAGGGGAGGCAGCTCATGAAGGGTTGGCGGCTGGGTTGTGCAGCACTCGCGGCGTGGTGGTTGGTTGGGTGCATGGGAGGTCCCGACGAGCAGGCAGACAGCTTCGCGGAGCAGGCGGCGTCGGAGTCTGTCGAACAGGAAAGCGTCGAAGCACAGTGGAAGAACGCGGAGGAGAAAGTCTATTCAGAGAACTTCGGGAAAGGCGCGGGCCCCGAGTGGAGCCACCGCACCGTGTCCCGGACGCCGAAGGGAGAACGAAAGTTCCTGGGGCCCTTCAGCGAACAGGAAGTCACGCTCAGCCTGGCTGGCCTGCCGGACCATGACGAGGTCGAGGTCCAGTTGGAGCTGTTCGTCCTCAAGTCGTGGGACGGTAACGACACGACGAAGGGGCCAGACCGCTGGGTCGCGAGCGTGGACGACGGTCCCGTCCTCCTGGACGCCACTTTCTCCAATGACGACGCGCCGTTCGACGCACGCTACGAGCAGTCGTACCCGAAGCCCTACCTCCAAGGCAGCCACCCGGGCCTCACCGGCGCATCGATGAAGGGCAAGCTCGGGTACCAGGACGAGTCCGGCTTTGGCAGCAAGGGGGACGCCATCTACCCCCTGTCCTTCACCTTCCGGCACACCGGAGACCGGCTGACACTCCGCTTCGCGGACCCGCCTCGAGGCGAGGCCAACGAACAGTGGGGCCTGGATTCAGTGAAGGTGAAGGTCCGGAAGAAGAAGGGAGGCGACCTGCTGGTCAGCAACAACGTGAACAGCAGCGTGCTGCGCTATGACGGGAAGACGGGCGACTTCGTGGGCGTCTTCATCCCGCCTGGCGCCGGCGGGCTCAACAACCCGCAGGAGCTCGTCTACGGCCCTGACGGCAACCTCTACATCGCCAGCTTCGCCAGCAGGGAGGTGCTGCGCTACGACGGGAAGACGGGCGCCTTCATCGACATCTTCGTGCCCGTGGGCAGTGGCGGGCTGGGCTTCCCCGGCGGGCTCATCTTCGGTCCTGATGGCAACCTGTATGTCGCCGACAGCTTTGGCGGCACCAACAGCGTGCTGCGCTACGACGGGACGACAGGCGCCTTCATCGACGTGTTCGCTTCGGGCGGCGGACTGCTCGTTCCCCAGAAGATGGCGTTCGACAAGAAGGGGAACCTGTTCGTCGTCAGCATCATCGGCAACAACGTGGTGCGCTACGACGAGAATGGCGCGCCCTTCCCCGCGGCCGGACAGCCTGGTGCCATCTTCATCCCGGACATCGACGCGGTGACGATTGCCATTCGCAAGGACCACAAGCTCTACGTTGGCACCACGGCTGGAGATGACGTCCTGCGCTTCAACGCCAAGACAGGCGCCTTCATCGACGTCTTCGTCGAGTCGGGGAGCGGTGGCCTGACTGACTTCGTGGACATGGAGTTCGGTCCCGACGGCAACCTGTACATCCCGGACTTCCTCCCGGCCACGGTGTTGCGCTTCAGCGGGAAGACGGGGAACTTCATTGACGTCTTCGTGCCGGCGGGGAGTGGCGGCGGCGCCAATGCGGCCACCCTGACGTTCATGCCCTCGAAGCGACACAAGCCGCACGGGCACGACGCGAACTGAGCGCCGCCGTCCCCTGAAGCCCCAAGCAGGGCCTCGCCTCCGCTCCCGGATGAGCGCCACCAGCACTCGAAGGCTGGCGGAGGCGAGCCGCCCCTTCAGACGAGGAGCTCCGACGCCGACGGGTGCGCCAGCGCCTCATGATTCCGAGGGTCCGTCTCGAAACGCCGTGGCATTCCGGACCGCCCCCTCCCGGGGCCGACGTCCCTCCCGCTCCGAGGCACCGCTCCGAGACGAACCTGGGTGAGCGCCGCTCGTGCCGGACACTTGCGCGGCGCCGCCACGTCGGCGACGGCGCCGCCGCGGCGGAGGGTTTCCCGTGGCGCCTCCCAGCTCGCGCAGCACCCGGGCCCGAAGCGCTCCCTCCAAGCGGAGTTCCTGCATGAGCGCCTGCACCTGCCGGCCCCCGTGCGGGTGGCGCAGGGCCTCGCATAGCCGCTCGACGATGTCGATGCGCAGAACCACGCTCCCGAGCACCTCGTACCCATAGGCACGTGCGTCCCGGCGGTCCAACTCGGAGAGCTGAAGCACGGGTTCTCGTGGCACCCCGGTGGGACATGTCCGCTGGAGGAACAGCGACGTCAGCATGCAGCGCCGCTCCAGCGCATGCGGGCTGAGGGCCTCGGCGACGTAGACGAAGCGGTGTCCCTGGCAGACGCCTTGCTCCGTCAAGTGTGCGCGCGCCTCCTCATCCAACAGCCGCCACTGCTCATGCGCCTCGCCCTGCGTAATCACGCCCAGTCCTTCGGACAGGCGATACGCGAGCCCACGCGCCGCCGCGTTGCGCCCCGCTCCGGAGAAGGACTCGGCGGGAAAGCCGCCCATGGCCTCGGTGACGAGGTCCCGCGCCAGCGCGAGCAGGCGCCGCTCCAGTCGCTGCCGCGCGCCGCCCGTCCAGACCTCCGGCTCCGCCAGTGCCAGCAAGGGAGAGCGGCGGTCCGTCCCGCGAACGAGGCGTGCCATGGGCTCGCCTTCGAAGGAGATGGTGCCAGTCGCATCCACCTGGAAGGCGTCATGGCTCGCGTCCACCACCCGCTGGACGAACTGCTCCTCCGTCATCGCGAAGCCCTCGGCGCCGGGCAACTCCTCCAGCATCTGCCCCAGCTTGGCGAAGGGACTGGCCGAACCGGACGGAGGGCGCGCGGTGGCCTTCACAAAGCGACGCGTGCTGCGCCTCGCGGCGCGCTGCACGAAGCGCTCAACGAGCCGTTCATGGAGCGCGTCCCCCAGCGCATCCTCGATGCCGCGCGTCCGCTCCTGCCAGTGCTCCGCCTCGTGCAGCCACCCCGGCCGATGACTGATGTACGTCCAGATGCGGATGGCCGCCAGCCGGTCCATCAGCGTGTGGATGTCTCCGGACACGTCGTCGAGCGGAGCCACCTGCTTGTTCAGCCAGCCAGCGTCCAGCTTCCCGTCCCCCGCGGTGAGTTGCAGGAACGTCTCACGCAGCAACGCCACATGCTGGCCAAAGAGCCCCTTGCGGAAGTCGGGTATCTGGCAGACCTGCCACAGCAGCTCCACCATGGCCGGCCCGGTGGCCAGGTCCTGGATGATGGGAAGACGCGAGAGGTCCTTGAGCGCATCGAAGTCATCCGCGCGCTCCACCCGGACGAAGGCACTGTGGCCCGGCGCGCGCGCCAGTGAATCCAGCAGGGCCTCTGGGCTCGAGAAGTCGAGCGCGGCATTGCGCCAGATGAGGCTCCGGACCGCCGGGAAGCGGTGCGTCTCGATGGCGGAGACCACCCGCGGCGGCAGCTCCGGCAACGTGTTCAGCGTGCCGAAGCTCCCGTCGTTCAAGTGGCGGCCGGCGCGGCCCGCGATCTGCGCCAGCTCGTCCGGGTAGAGCTCGCGCTGGTCGGCGCCGTCGAACTTGGACAGCGCGGCGAAGGCCACGTGGTTGAGGTCCAGGTTCAGCCCCATACCAATGGCATCCGTGGCCACCAGGTACTGCACCTCTCCGGATTGGTACATCGCCACCTGGGCGTTTCGCGTCCGGGGAGACAGCGCGCCCAGCACCACGGCCACGCCGCCCCGGAGGCGCCGCAGCGACTCGGCCAACTCGTAGACGCGGTCCGCGGAGAACGCGACCACCGCCGACCGCGGCGGGAGACTCTTCAGGGAGCGATGCCCGGCATAACGAAGCTGTGACAGACGCGTGGCGCGCTTCACCGAGGCATGGGGGATGAGCGTCTGGACCATGGGACGCATCGTGTCCGCGCCCAGGAACCAGGTCTCCTTGCGTCCCCGCGCATGGAGCAGTCGATCCGTGAAGACGTGCCCGCGTTCACGGTGAGCAGCAAGCTGGATTTCATCCACCGCGAGGAAGTCGACGGACTTGTCGGTCGGCATCGCCTCGACGGTGCAAATCCAGTAGTCGGGGCGCGGGGGCACGCGCTTCTCCTCCCCCGTCATCAGCGCCACGCGACCCTCACCCACCCGAGCGGTCACCCGGTCATAGACTTCGCGGGCGAGCAGGCGGAGCGGCAACCCCATGATGCCCGATCCGTGCTCGAGCATGCGCTCGATGGCCCGGTGGGTCTTCCCTGTGTTCGTGGGCCCCAGCTCCGCCACGACGACGGACGACCGGCTGGATGGGCTGGAGTTCATCCGCGGATTCTAACCTCGGACGGGCCCCTCCGCCCGGCTCCAGCAGCGGCGGCCGCGAAGCCCACGCCAGCGTCCTGGCGCGGCGCGCGGCGGCTCAGTGGATGCGCAGGGCCAGCTTGCCCAGATGGTGCTTGCTCGCGGCTTCGAGCGCGCGGCCCGCGTCGTCTAGCCGGTACACCTGGAAAACTTCGACATGGAAGGGCCCTGCTTCAATGAGCCGGTTGAGGCGCGCGAGGACGTCAGCATTCGACTCGCCATTGTACGCGGTGAGCTTCACGCCCTCGGGGGCCCGTGGTTCCGGCTCGACGCCATTCGGGTAGGCGATGTGGCCTCCCTTCTTCACGGCCTGTAGGGCCGAGGCCCTGCCCTCGCCGCCCGCGAGCACCAGCGCCGCGTCGAGCCCGTCCGGCGCGAAGTCCCGAATCGCCTTCGCCACGTCATCACCACCCCGCCCGTCCACCGCCTTCTCCGCCCCCAGGCGCTTCACCAACTCCACGCCGTCCGAGCCCGAAGCCACCGCCAGGACCCGCGCTCCCAGTCGCCTGGCGAGCTGCACCGCCAGATGGCCCACACCGCCGCTCGCGCCGTACACCAGCAGCGTCATGCCCTGACGAACGTTCAGCGCGTCCTGCACGCCTTGGAGCGCCGTGATTCCATCCGCGCCCAGGACGCCCGCCTGTTCCGCGCTCAAGCCCTTCGGCACGAGCGCCGTGTCCTCGGCCTTCACCACCGCGTACTCGGCGAAGAACCCGCCCTTGTCATTGAGGAAGCCGGAGCCATACACCCGGTCGCCCACCTTGCGGGACGTAACGCCCTCGCCCACCGCCACGATGGTGCCGGCCCCATCCGTTCCCAGCACATAGGGGAAGGATGACTTTCCAGGCTTGAGCAGCTCCATTTCCCCCTCGCGCTCCGCCGCGTCCCAGCTACCGACGCCCGCGGTCTCCACCTGGATGAGCACCTCTCCCGCGCCCACGGCCGGAACGGCCACCGTCTTCACGCCAAGCACCTCCGGCCCACCGAAGCGGTCGATGGCGGCGGCCTTCATCTGCGACGGAATGGATGTCTTCATGGAGAGTCCTCGTGGGCGGGGAGCTCACGCCCCGACAGGGTTCTTCCGGAGCGTGGGCACTCCTCCCTCGGAATGCAGGGGACACCCACGGCGCCGCGAGCCAAGGACCGCCTGCATGCCCGCCACCGTGGCGGCCCTTCCACTTCGCAAGGCCACGTCGCAGGCCAGCAAGAAACCGGGCGAGCACGAAAGGCACGGCCAGAACACCTTTCGTCACCGTTCATCGGTGGGTGCCTGCTTGAAGGGACCGCCGAGCAGCGGACGGTGGGCGGGACGGCGCTCCTTCGACGCGCTACTCGACGAACGACTTCGTGCTGTAGCGCGAAGCATCCACCTTGCGCAGGACGGGCAGGTTCGTGCCGGGCTCGCGCTCGGCCTGACGGTCGATGTACGTCTGGAGGACGTCGGCATCGAGCACGCCGATGTCGGAGCGGCGCTCGGCCGGCACGTTGGCCAGCGTCACGTAGCCATCACCCCCCGTGGCATTGAAGCTCAGCACGAACAGGCGATAGGTGGCGGTCGGCTGGAGCTCGTTCCACTGGCCCGTCGTCTGGTCCAGCACCTCCAGGTTGCTGGCGCGCTGGCCGCGAGCCTGGGCGGCGTTGACGTCGAAACGCAGACCGCCGGTGTACGGATAGGGCCCCGTGGTGCCGCCCTCCCGGAACGTGGCGTGCAGCCCGTCCTCAATCATCGACTTCACCTCGGTGCCAGTGACGTCCAGCCGGAACAGCATGTTGCCGAAGGGCAGCACCTCGATGACGTCCGCCGCCGTCACCGGTCCCTGCAGCGGTCGGCGCACGCCGCCCGCGCTCTGCAACGTGATGTCCGCGCCGCCGTAATCCGCGTTCGCCACCTCCAGGTAGGCCTGGGCCACCAGCTGCTGGATGTCGCCACCCCGAGTGTGGACCTCGCCCAGGGCGTTGCAGCTCACGCTGGAGCGGCCCGGCTCCGTGTTTCCCGGCACGCGGCGATTGCAAAGCTCGTCGTCCGCCGTGGCCACCACCGTCCGGCTGTACTCGTCGATCCGGCCCAGGAACGGTGCCAGCACTTGCGCGGCGGCGGCATCCGGCTGCGTCACCCGCAGGAAGCCGCTGGCGGCCACGCTGGCCAGCATCGCGGCGTTGTCGGATTCGGAGACGGGCGTCCCGTCAACGGAGAACTGATTGCCGATGAGGACGTGGGGCGTGCCTCCACAGGAGGTGACCACGCCCTCGGCGTCGAAGCGGAGGGTCATCTCTCCGACGACCTGCGAGTACTGCCAGGCCTGCCCCAGGCACACGGTTTCGCCGTCGCGGTTGCGCAGCGACTCCGCGTAGGGGCCCGCGGGCGTTCCGACGTTGAAGGTCTCCATGGCGGCAGGCCCCAGCAGTGTGTGGGAGTCACCGCCGATGACCGCGTCCACGCCACTCAACTGCGGGATGATGGTCCGGTCGAGCTGGTACCCGATGTGGCTCATCACGATGATTTTGTTGATGCCCTGGGCCCGCAGCGCATCGATGGCGCGCTGGGCGGCGGGCACCTCGGCCTCGAACGTGGTGTCCGCGTCCGGGCTGGAGGACTCCTTCGTCTTGCCCGCAATCGTCAGGCCGACGAGGCCAATCTTCTGGCCATCCCGTTCGACGACGGTGAAGGGCTCCACGTAGCCGGCAGCCCTGGAGGTGTGCAGGGCGGAGCCCGCGCCGAACTGGACGTTGGCGCTGATGACGGGCGTCTGGCACTGGCCGGCATGCAGATGGTCGATGAAGTTCTTCAGCTCGGTGTCGCCCTTGTCGAACTCGTGGTTGCCCAGGGCGAAGGCGTCGAAGCACACCGTGTTCATCATCGCGGCGTCGGCCTCGCCAATCTGGCCCGCGCGGTTGAAGTACAGCGTGCCGGTGAGAGCGTCACCCGCGTGGAGCTTGAGCACGTTCTCCTTTCCGGCCGCCAACTCCTTCATCGCGGACGTGACGCGCGCGAAACCCGAGGATTCAACCTCCGCGGCCACGGTGTCACCCGCGGCGTTCGTCACGTTCAGCTCCAGGCTGGAACCCGCCAGGTGCGAGTGATGGTCGTTGATGTGAAGGATGGTCAGGTCCAGCGGCGCGGGCTGCTCGCCAGGGTCGATGGCATCGTCATCACCACACGCGGACAGCACGCTGGCCGCCATCCACGTCACCGTCAACCAACGCGTCCGGCTCGACGAACGCGCCCCCCTGCGCACTTCCATCTCCGTCTTCAATCGCATGAACCGCTCCCAGGTGCCTTTCGGAAGGCAGCATGGTGTCGGGCGCGAATGACAGCCCGGTTACGCCTTCCTACCCGGCCGGTGACACTTTCATGGCGATTGCCCGCGGCCCAGGACCCAGCACCTTCACCCCACCCGCATTTCGCGGGCAACCATGTGCATCCCGAGGAGCAGCAAGCTGACCAGGAAACACGCCCGGAACAGCACGGGTGAGAGCTTCTGGCGCAGCCACTGCCCTACCTGCATCCCGACGAGCGCCGGAAGCAACATCAGCAGGGACTGGCCCAACTGTGTCCCAGCGCCAGCGGCGTTGACGTAGAGCCCCGCCGCCAGGGCCAGCGTGGATACCGTGAACGAGATACCCATGGCCTGAATCAGCTCCTCTCGCTCGAAGCCCAACGCTTGCAGATACGGCACCGCGGGGATGACGAAGACGCCCGTCGCCGCCGTCACGAAGCCGGTGAGCGCGCCCACCCAGGGCCCCAGGCGCGCCTCCGCCACCGGGCCTACCGGGAGTCGGGCCCCACTGAGTCCCCAGGCCGCATAGGCCACCAACGCCACGCCCAGGGACACCGTGGCCCACGCACCTACGGGCGCACCCAGCACCCACGCGCCGACGAGCGTGCCGACGCAGACGCCCACCTGCATCCGCGCCAGTCGCCGCAGCAAAGGCCCCAAGGCCGACCAGGGTCGGAGTTGCCAGACATTGGTGACCAGAGAGGGCACGATGAGCAGGACCGCCGCTCGGGCGGGAGGCATCACCAGCGCCAGCAGCGCCATGGCGATGGTGGGCAGGCCCAGCCCCACCACGCCCTTGACCAGGCCCGCGAGCACGAAGACGGCAACAGTCACCAGAAGGCTGTCGGGAGATGGCATGAGGGGAGATCCGGGCGAGTGAGGGACACGCGACGCATTGATTCTGGGTGTCGCCCTTCGGCCTGAGAATTCGGAACTGCCCGCTGCCGCCTCAGGCCCACCCTGAGGCAGCGTGTGACCTGCCGCCCAACGCGCCCCGAGGGACGACCGCGTCGCGGCCCTCGAAGCGCTCGCGCGGCGACCCACCAGGAAAGCACCACGGCCCGGCGGAATAACGGGATATGTACGTTCGTACATATCGCCAGCGGCACCTCGCGGCCTCATGCCTCCTGCCGCATCCCCGGAGACCCACGTGGCCACACGGAGACATGACCCCGAGCGAAGGGATCGCATCATCGATGCCGCGCTGGCGGTCATCGCCGAAGGGGGCGTGGCCGGCACGTCGCACCGCCGGGTCGCCGAGCGCGCGGGCGTGCCCCTGGGCTCGATGACCTACCACTTCACGAACATGGACGAACTGCTGCACGAGGCGTTCAGCCGCTTCGCCCAGCGCATCAGCGAGCGGTTCGCCGAGCGCATCGCCGCGGCCACCGACCTTGACGCGTTGGTCTCCGCCATCGTCCACATCGTGCACGACGACCTCGCGGCCGGGCAGGACGAGCTCGTGCTCACGCTCGAGCTCTACACGCTCGCGGCGCGCCAACGCGCCTTCCGGCAAATCACCCACGACTGGATGCGCCGCAGCCGCGCCGCGCTGGAACGGTTCGTCGACGCCAGGATGGCGCATGAGCTCGACGCCTTGATTGAGGGGCTGTTCATCCACGTCAGCCTCGACCCCGCCCCCCGCAGCCGCGACCTGACCCGGGACGCCGTGCGCCGCCTTCTCTCGCGCTCCCCCTGACCTGCCATGCCCTCCACCTCCCCTCAACGGGTCCCCCGCGAGTACCGGGCGGCCCGCGCGGCCGTCGCGGTGCTGTTCCTCACCAACGGCGCCATCTTCGCCAACCTCCTGCCGCGCTATCCGCAGATCAAAGCCGACCTGGGCCTCAGCAACGCTCAATACGGACTGGCGGTCGCCGCGTTCCCCAGTGGCGCGATGGTGGCGGGGCTCGCCGCTGGAGCGCTCATTCGCCGCTTCCGCTCCTCACGGGTCGCCGTCGCCGGCACCCTGCTGACGAGCCTGGGCGTGCTCGTCGCGGGCCTCGCATCGTCATGGTGGGTGCTCGCCGTTTCGCTCTTCTTCGCGGGTGGCATGGACGCCATCACCGACGTGGCGCAGAACTCCCACGGGCTGCGGGTGCAGCGGCTCCATGGCCGGTCCATCCTCAACTCCTTCCACGCGGTCTGGAGCATCGGCGCGGTGGTCGGCGGACTCATGGGCGGACTCGCCGCGGGACTGAACCTTCACCGGGGCCTGCATCTGGGATTCTCCGCCCTGCTCTTCGCCGGGGTGTCCTTGATGGCGCTGCGCTACACGCTCCCCGGCCCAGAGCCCATCGTCACCATCGAGCCCGAGCCAGAGCCCGCGGCGGCGCACCTGGACAGCGTTCCCGCACGGCGCCAGCCAACGGGGCGCATCTGGCTGGTGATTGCCGCGCTGGTCTTGATTGCCGTCGGCGGCACGCTCGTCGAGGACGCGGGCATGACGTGGGCAGCCGTCTACCTCTCTGGAACACTCGGCGCTACGGCTGCCGTCGCTTCGTTCGGGTTCGTCGCCCTCGTGGGCGCGCAGTTCATGGGCCGGATGCTGGGCGATGGGCTGGTGGACCGGTTCGGTCAGCGCGCCGTCGCTCGGGCCGGCGGGGCCACCACGGCGTTGGGCATGAGCGCGGCGCTCCTGTTTCCCTCGATGCCCGGCACCATCGCGGGCTTCGCGCTCGCGGGCTTCGGCGTCGCCACGCTGGTCCCCGCCGCCATGCATGGCGCCGATGAGCTTCCCGGCCTGAGACCGGGAACGGGACTCACCGTCGTCAGCTGGCTGATGCGGCTGGGGTTCCTCGCGTCGCCCCCGCTCGTCGGGCTCGTCGCCGACGCCGTGGGCTTGCGAGTGGGGCTGCTCGTGGTGCCGCTCGCGGGAACCCTCGTCGTGCTGCTCTCGGGAGTCCTGGCCACCGTCCGCGCCACTGCCACCGCGCCGGGTGGCCAAGGCCCCTCCCTCCCGCAGCCCCATTGATGCGACAGGCCAGCCTCACATCCTGGTCCGTCTTCCAGGGGTGCCGTCTCGTCGAGGGCGGCGGATGGCTCCGCCCCGCTTCACGGCCGCATCCAGTATGGGAAGTCTCAGCGCCCCTGCAGCGGCACTCCCGCTGACGGTGCTCCCGCTCAGGCCGGACGTTCGATGCGTCCATCCCCGTGCCGGGCGAAGCGCCCTTCCTCTGGCGGATGGACCGGGCCATTGGCCGGCCAGGGCCAGCCCCCGAAGCCCGTGCGCTGGTAGTCCGCGAAGGCCTCCTGAATCTCCTGCCGCGAGTTCATCACGAACGGGCCGTACTGCACGACGGGCTCTCCAATCGGACGGCCCTGCAACATCAACAACTCCGCCTCGTCCGCGCCGTTCTCCAGCTCCACCGCGACGTCCGCCCGCAGTTCGATGCTGTGTGACGGCGGAATGGCACGCCCCGCCACGCGCAGGCTGGAGCCGAGGAAGAAGTAGAGCATCCGGTTGCTGCCACGGGCCGCCGCCGGCAGCGTCCACCGCGCGCCCGGGGCCAGCTTGAGCGTCCAGATGGCCACGTCCGACGCTGCCTGCGCGGCCCACGACTTGGGCGGCGGCGGTGGCGCCTTCACGTCTCCCAGGCTCCCGGCCACCACCGTGACTTCCGTGGCGCGCCCTTCCGCGTCCCGGGCGACGTGCCGCGGGATGACGTGGTTCCACATCATGGAGAAGTGCGGCTCCACGAGCTTGTTCGCCCGCGGCAGGTTGAGCCAGATTTGAAACAGCTCCACCGGGTTGGGTTGGTCGCGCTGGAGCAGCGGGAACATCTCCGAATGATTGATGCCCGCGCCCGCGGTGAGCCACTGCACATCCCCACCGCCGAAGCGCGCCGCCGCCCCTAGGGAATCCGCGTGGTCAAGCAGCCCGCGACGCACCACCGTGACGGTCTCGAACCCCCGGTGCGGGTGCTGGGGAAAACCGGGCACCACGGTGCCGTGATACATGTTCCAGCCGTCCCGCCCATCGAAGTCCTGGCCCAGGTTGCGGCCCGCCAGCGAGGCGGACGGCCCGAGGCGCTCGTTCCCCATGGGGTACTTGTCGTCGTGGTGGACGCAAAAAAGAAACGGATCCGGGGTCCGCCACGGCATTCCGAGCGGCTCCACACGAAGAACGGCTTCTGGCTGCTGACTCATCTCCTACGCCTCATCCCTTCCAGAGCCCCAGGAAAACTCCCTGAGCTGGGGCACTCTCCGGTGAGCGTAACAACGAGCCCTCCGCGCCGCTTGCCCCGTAGGGCCTCCGCTCAGATGCCGGGCCGCCCGCTGGGTGCTCAGTGGGCGCGGCGAGTGGGGCACATCACCTGCCCCGCCGTCCCGCGAACCTCAGGCCCACAGCTCCCGAGCGAGCGTGTCCACCATCGCCACGGCGACCTCGGGAGGGGGCAGCCCGGCCTCGGACACGAGCACGGGATTCACCGGCACGCAGGCCTCCTCGCGCAGGGCCGCCGCGGCCCGCTGCTTCGCCAGCCGGAGCACCTCGCGCTCCTCCTCCGACAGCCGCGCCTGCGCCCAGGCGTCAATCTTCCACGAGAGCTCCGCGTGCCGCGTCTCGTCCTCCGCGATGCGGGCCATGGAGGTGCGCACCTCGGCGTCCTGGGCATGGAGCGACTGGTGCCGTGCCACCAGCGCGCCGAACGTCTCCCGCACACAGCCCTCCACCGCGTTGTCCAGCGCCACCGCGAACAGGGAGCGGGGCGCCGCCGCGTCCACCCGGGGCGCCTGGGGCGTCACGCCGTGCCGCCCCGCCAGGCGGGCGCTGACCTCCGTGTGCATGACCTCCTCCAGGGCACTCATCAGCGCCGCGTCCTGCAGCGCGAGGTCCGCGCCATGTGCGGCCAGCTCCTCCCGCAGCAGCAGGAAGGCCTGGATGGACGCGGCCTCCAGGTGGGCAATGGCGGCGAAGTGCTGTCCCAGCACATCGTCACACGCCACCGCGCCTTCTGAGCGCAGTCCTTCGGGCCTGCGCCCCACGGCACAGTTGTCCGTGCCCCGCGCCAACACCTTGCGCTCCTCCTCCACCACCTCGCCCGTTGACGACACGCGCAGGGCATACTGCGTCAACTCCGTCCCCTTGCCACACGCCATGCCCTTGGTGCCGACGACGCCGAACGCACCGTCGCCCAACTCCTTCACCGCCCCATACTTGAGCCCGCCACAGCGCACTGAGTAGCCCGCAGCAAAGGCAGTCAGCGCGGCCTCCTGCGTCGTATCAATCGGCCCCAGGAACGACTTCAGGGCCTCCAGCGAGGCGATGGCAGACACCACGTCGCCCCGGGTCGTCGCGAGGAAATAGTCGGTGCAGATGAAGCCGCAGGCGTCGCGGAACCCACGGTCAGGCGCCAACGCCTCGAGCTCTGACAGGCATGTCTGGGCCTGGGTCGCCGTCGCGCAAGGTGTTCCCGCGGAGGAGGCAGGGCTCGTTGCCGCAGGCTCGCCCGCCGCATGGAAGCTCCGCAGTTGCACGAAGTCCGGCGCGGCCGCAGGAGACAAGCCTGTCATGGCCAGCTCGCCATTGTCGCAAGCCGGTGGCGAATAACCCGTCAGGTCCACCTCACCATCACATCCGGCCAGCGTCAGGGGCGACAGAAGCGAGGCGCGAAGGGCCCGGGAGAAGAGCAGACGCAAGCGATTCGAATCCATGGGTGCAAGACCTCCAGCGGTTGGGAGCCCGCACTTCAGCAATGAAGATGCCAACTCCTGCACACCAGGGAGCGCCTGACAGGTGTCGCGAAATGCCGACGTTTCCTACCTGCCCTGCTCAGAAACCTGAGGGGTGGTTCCTCATCTGACGCCCTGCCTGTCATTCCGGCCCGGGCGGGCCGCGTCTTGTCAAGCCATCGACAGCCCCTTGCATGGCAACCGACAGACGAGGGAGCCTCCTGTCAAGCTCGGGGCCTACCACTGGGGGGTGAGGGACAGCCTTTCAGTCGGAGCCTATTGAATGGCCTGACACAGAAACGGACCCGCAGGGTTGCCTGACCAGGCAGGAAGGAAGCTCGCGTCGATGAACCTCTCCTCCCATGAATTCTTGCTCCGGGACAAAGTCATCGCGGCACTCAACAGCACCTTGTCCCTCCCCAAAGCGCTCGAATCCGCCCGGGAGCCCCTGCTGGAGCTGACACCCGCCGACTACGTGGGCCTGTGCCTCATCAACCTGGGCCCCATCGTCGAGTTCCAATGGCTGGTCCCCGGCTACCGGCTGGCCCTCCTGGATGAGTATTCCAAGTGGGTCGATTCCGACTTCGTGCGGGCCCCCATCTTCGCCCAGCCGAATGTGGTCCTCCGGGACTCGGAGATGATTACCCGCAAGGAATTGGAGCGCAGCGCGCTCTACCAGCGCAGCAGGGAGCTGGACTTGAGCCTGGAGCACGTCATGGCGGTGCTCCTGCCCGTCTATCCTCAACTCCTGGGAGCCTTCACGCTCTACCGGGACCGCCGGCTGGCTTTCTCGGAGAAGGACGCCGCCTTCCTGACGAGCCTCACGCCCCACCTGCTGAACGCGGTGCGCAACTGCCGCGACATGCAGACGGCCTCGACGGGCTCCCGGCTCCTGGAGGAGCTCTACAGCCGGCCGGACGCCGCCTACGTCGTGGTGGCGCCGCCCTCCCACGAGGTGCTGCGCTCACGCCGGGCCGCCACGCTGCTGGAGCGGTGGTTCAAGCCCTCGGACCTCCATTCCTCGGGGATTCCGCTCGTCCTCATGGAGCGGCTGGAGGCCCTGACGCGGATGACGCCGGACGCGCAGCTCCAGAACAATCTCTGGGTCTCCCTCCACGGGGAGTCGTACCGCGTGGTGCGGTTCGTCGAGCTTCCCGAAACCGAAGGCCCGCGTCAGTGGGCCCTGATTCTGAACGAGATTCCCTTGTCGATTCCGCTCCCCGAAACCATGCGCATGCAGCTCACGGCCCGGCAGGTCGACATCGCGCGGGGCATGCTCCACAACTGGTCCAACGAGCAGATTGCCAGCGAGCTGGGCCTCTCCGAGGACACCGTGAAGACCCACGTGCGCGACATCTTCCGCCGCCTGCAGGTCGATAACCGGACGGACTTCCTCTACCAGGCGGCGCACCTCAACAAGCCCGTCTGAGGCGGCGCTTCAGAAGCGCGGCAGCTCCAGCAGGTTGTCCGTGAGGACGCCATTGGCCTTCGTGCGCAGGTACGGAGGCCGGGCGTCGATGACCTCGACCTTCACGTCCCGGGGCCACGTCTGTACCCGGGCATCGCCCCCCGCCTTGAGCCACTGGACCAGCTCCAAGCGGCTGCCCTCACCCACCTCGTTGCCCTCCTTCCAGCGAAGGCGGGCAATGTGCTCGTGAAGCGCGCCTCCTTCGAGACGGATCTGGGTGATGTAGCGCATGAAGACGCCTCCCACTTCGCGGACGACGATTCGCAGGGGAGGATCGCCCTCAGGCGCGGGACTGTCTCTACCACCGGGGAGGTATGCGGCCCTCAGCGCTCGCGGAAGATACCCGGGTAGATGCACCGCGTGGCGCGGGCGGAGAAAATCACCGCCGCCTGGTCCTCGGGGTCCGTCAGCGTCCGCAGCACCGCTTCCATCTCCGCCACATGGTCCCCGTCCAGCGCGCCGTGGCTGCGCAGGAAGGTGACGGACTTGCGGATGTTCGGAATCACGTCGGCCGCAATCAGACGCTCCACGACACCCGTCGCTCGCGTCTGGGACAGGTATTCCAGCACGTACGCGGTCCCCAGCACCGCCGTCGGCACACCGGACCGGGAGGTGAAGAAGTTCCAGCCGGTGTAGGCGTCCACCGCGGGAGTCCGCGCCGCGGCCTCCACGCGCACCTCCGGGCACCCCAGGTTCTTCAGGTCCGACAGCAGCCACTTCTCGTGGCCGCGTTCCTCTCCCGCCTTCTGCACCAGCAGCTCCGCCAGGTGCGGGTGCCGGCCCTGGCGCTCGAGCCGGTGGCCCGCCTCCGCCAGCATTGGCGTGCTCCAGCGCGCATAGTGGTAGGTCTGAATCAGGTAGTGGATGTAGCCCTCGGTGTCGATGGTGCCGTCGAAGAGGCGACGGGCGTCGGGCTGCGCGTCCAGCGCGGCCACCAGCCCGCGGGCCTCCTGCTCCAGCACCGCCACCCAGTCCACCTGCGTCGGGTTCTGCACTTGCGTGTTCACGGACGTCTCCTGTTTCCGGGCCGTTTCCGGTCCCCGGCTGCTGCGCGTTGAAGGTGAAGGGAAGGAAGAAGCGCCAGCGGCCTAGGCGGCGCGGCGAAGGGGGTGCTGCGCCAGCGCGTTGAAGCGCGCCAGGGTGCTGGAGGGAATCTCATCCAGCGCGGCAATGAGCGGCAGGGTGAAGCGACGGAAGCTGGCGTCGTAGAGGGGCTCGGAGATGAAGCGCGCCCCCATCTTCCGGGCGAAGAGCATGGGCGCCCTCGGCACGCGCAAGCCGTCCAGCAGGCCCTGCTCCGCGCGCAGCCGCTCCATGGGCGTGTAGTAGGGATTGCTGGGGATGGCGGGTGCATCCACCGGCTCCGGCACGTCCACGCGCCAGCGCTGGCTCATCCAGCCCCGGTAGGCGGCCACCTGACAGGACAGCATCGCGTCCTCGCGCGAATCCGTGTCCAGGTTCGCGGACGCAATCCAGTGTGTCACGCCGCGCCGCCGGCTCTCCTCGTAGATGCCCGCGTGCAGCCGGGTGACGGCCTCGGAGTGGCGCCAGCCGTCGAGCACGCAGAAGCGCGACGTCTCCGCGACGACCATGCCCGGGCGGACCATGTCGGACAGGTCCAGCTTCTGCTCCAGCTCCAGCCCCAGCCGTCCGCCGATGGCATCCGCCACCTCCGGGTTGGGCAGCAGCAGCCGCAACGTGGCCACCGGGGCCGCATCCGCATAGACGACCAGGTGCACGGTGGTGTCCAGCGTGTCGAAACAGCTCACCTCGCGACGCGACGGCGGCATCCACCCCGTCATCAACCCCAGCTCTCCGCCGAAGACGGCCCAGCGGACCCGGACCGCGTCATCGAGCTCGCGCTGGGTGGTGGCAACACGACAATGCATGGACGTCATGGGTTTCTCCGGGAAGCGAAGCGGGTCCGGCGTCGCGCCGTCCTCGCCCTTTCATTCGCCGCCCAAGCCCCGAGTGCGCGCGGGCCCTGCTCTTTTTGCTCCCCGCGAATCCAGGGCCCGCGGGGTACGACGGGGAGCGTGTTCCAGGACACCGTCCGGGGTGGTCACCGCGAAGAAGCGCTGCGCCAACCTGGCGAATCTGGCGTAAGAAGCCGCGCATGGCGCGGACCCTCGATGGAACCGAAATCAGCCGGGTGATGCGGGCGGAGATGGCCCAGGACGTCGCGGCGCTCCAGGCCGCAGGCGTGACACCCGGGCTCTCCGTGGTGCTGGTGGGCAACAATCCCGCGAGCCAGGCGTACGTCGCGAGCAAGACGCGGGCGTGCGAGGCCCTGGGGATGCGCGGCCAGACGCTGACGCTGCCCGAGGACGTGTCGAAGGAGGCGCTGTTCGCCGTCATCGACCGGCTGAACGCCGACCCGTCCGTGCACGGCATCCTGGTGCAACTGCCGCTGCCGGCCCACCTGCCCTACAAGGCCGTCCTGGAGCACATCCATCCGGCGAAGGACGTGGATGGCTTTCACCCGGTGAACGCTGGGCTCGCCTTCGTCGGAGACCCCCGGGCCTTCGTGCCCTGCACCCCCGCCGGCATCATGGAGATGCTCCGGCGCGAGGACATTCCCACGCGGGGCAAGCACGTGGTCATCGTGGGCCGCAGCCTCATCGTCAGCAAGCCGCTGGCGTCGCTGCTGATGGCGCCGGGCCCCGACGCCACCGTCACCATCACCCACCGCCACACGCCGGACCTCGCGTCGTACACGCGGCAGGCGGACATCCTCATCGTCGCGGTGGGCAAGCAGAACCTCATCACCGCGGACATGGTGAAGCCGGGCGTCGTCGTCATCGACGTGGGGCAGAACCGCGTGTCCGACGCGAGCTCGCCGCGCGGCTACCGCATGGTGGGGGACGTGGACTTCGATGCCATCCAGCCCATTGCCAGCGCCATCACCCCGGTGCCCGGCGGCGTGGGGCCGATGACCATCACCATGCTGCTGGCGAACACGCTCCAGGCCGCGCGGCAGGCCCAGACCCGGTGAGCCCGCCAGCAGTCCGGGCCTGGACGTACGCCCCCAGGCCCGGAGGCGGACTCGCACGGCCACGAAGCAATCGCCCGACGCCCGCGGGGACGTTCACCACCAACGGCGCGACGGGCATTCCGAGCGCCCTGCCGTCCTCCCTGAACATGAGCTTCTCCGGCGGGACGTGGAGCCATCCATCCCTGCCGCTCCACCGGCTGACCGGCCCGTAGCGCGCCATGTGGCACCGTGCCGAGCCTCGTGTCGGCACGGCGCCCGATGCCCGCGCTGACGCCCCTGGACGCCCGGGTGCCCTGCTCCCCCAGCGCATGCGTGTCCATCTTGCGATATCCACTGAGCGCATGAGGAACACCCTTCATGCGGTGCGTGGCATCGGGGCGGCCCTGGCGCGCGGCCTGTTGCTCGCCAGCGTGGGAGTCGGACTGCTGGTGAGTGGGTGCAAGTCAGCCTCGCACACCCCGCCGCTCGCGCCCGACGCGGGTGCACTGGCGTGGGTGCGCATTCCCGCCTCCGACGCACGCGTGCAGTACCACGGCCGGATGTACCGTTCGGACACCGGCGTCGTCTTCTCCCACCCCGGAGTGACGATCCGCGCCCGCTTCTGGGGAGACGCCGTTCGGATGGAGCTCCACGACGCGGGCCAGGGTGGCGAGGTGGGGACCACCTACTTCGATGTCGTGATTGACGGGGCGCCCGCGCGCCAGCTCGCGGTGAGCCGCCATCAGTCCAGCTACCTGCTCGCCACCGGCCTGGAGGTGGGGCTGCACACGGTGGAACTCATCAAGCGCACCGAGTCCCTGGTCGGCCACAGCGAGCTCGTGGCACTGGAGGTCCATGGCGAGCTACGGGAGCCGCCCGCCCGCTCGGGACTCCGGATGGAGTTCGTTGGGGACTCCGTCACCTGTGGCTACGGCAGCGACGTCGCCCTCATCCCGAACTCGCCCTCCTGGACCGCGCCCACCTTCACTTCGAAGAACCAGAACCCCCGGCGCACCTATGCCTGGCTCACCGCGGGGAACCTGGGCGCGGAGGCGGCGCTCATCTGCTATTCGGGCCACGGGGTGTACCGCAACCTGGACATGTCCACGTCCGGCCTGGTGCCCGCGCTCTACGAGCTCGCGGTCCCCGGCCACGGCGTCGCCTGGGACTTCTCTGGCCCGTCGCCCGATGTGATTGTCGTCAACGCGGGGACCAACGACACGTTCGCCGGCAGCGGCACCGACGCCTACCTTCCGGACGAAGCGGCCTTCAAATCCGCCTACCGCGCGTTCCTCACGCGGCTGCGGGCGCTCCACCCGCGCGCCCATCTCGTCTGCACGTTGGGGAGCATGTCGGACGGCCACAAGCAGCTCGAGCAGAACGGCACGACGACTTCGGTCCATGTCGGTGACTGGCTCACCGAGCTGGTAGCAGAGCGACAGCAACAGGGAGACGCCCGCGTCTACCGGCACGTGATGGCCGTGCAGAATCCCAACGTGGACGGCGTTGGCGAGGACTGGCACCCGTCGGCGGCCACACACCAGAAGATGGCGGAGGCGCTGACCCGGTTCATCCGGGACGTCGTGCGGCCCTGAGCGGCTTCGTGCGCCGCGAGCCGCCACGCATGTGCGTCTCATAGCGCCGCCATACGCAGGAACAGGCACCTTGGCGCATGACGCGAAGAGGTGCCCCGGCAACGTCGCTCGTTTATCATCGGGCCATGCCTACCCATGAGACGAAGGCCACCGCCATCAGCGGGAAGGAAACGACTGTTCCGTTGCTTCCCTGCGTCTCGGCTGACGAAACATTGGCGTTCTACCAGGCGCTCGGCTTCACCGTGACGTACCAGATGACCAAGCCGTACCTGTACCTGGCGTTGCGCTGGAGTGACATCGAGCTGCACTTCGGCAAGGGCGCCAAGAGCCTGGACCCGAGCGAAGAGAACTCGGGTGGCTGCCTGGTCATGGTGGATTCGGTGGAGCCCTACCACCGGGCCTTCACGGACGCGCTGCGCGCGAAGTACGGCAAGGTGCTGGCCACGGGCAGGCCTCGCATCACCCGGTTCAGGCCCGGCCAGAGCCGCTTCTCGCTGATTGACCCCGCTGGCAACAACATCATCTTCATCCAGCGCGATGAGCCGGAGGACCTGGAGTACGGCGGCTCCGAGAAGCTCACGGGACTGGCGAAGGCCATCGACAACGCGCGCATCCTGCGTGAGTTCAAGAATGACGACAAAGCCGCCGCGCGGGCGCTCGACATCGGACTCGCCAGGTATGAGGCGGAGGCGCCCGTGGTGGACAGGGTTCGTGCCCTGGCCGCCCGGATGGAGCTGGCGATTGCCCTGGGGGATGCCACGACGGGACGTGCCTTGAAGCAGCAACTGCAGGCCTTGCCCCTTCCCGAGGAGGCACGGAGCCAGTTGTCCGACGAGCTGAAGGCCGCGGAGCGCCTGGAGGACTGGCTCGCCCGAACCAGGCCCGACCCGGCGCCGTCCCAACGCACGGGTTCCCCGCGGCGGCGGCGCTAGCGTCGGAAGCCTCGCACCAGTCCCTCGCGCCCATCCTCAATCAGCGTCGACGCCGGCGTCGGGATTCCCCGAGCCGCCCCGGCCTTCCTTGAACCCCTGGGCCGCCTCCCGGGCCGCGCCATGGGCGTCCTTCGCGGCCTCCCGGGCGCCTTCCTGAATCTCCTTCGTCGCCTCCCCCACTTCACGGCCCACCTGCCGCGAGTTCTCCCGCGCGGACTGCTCATTACACCCGGTGAACGCCGCGAGCGACGCCCCCAGCCCCACCAGCGTGAGCCACTTCCAACCCTTGCCTTGCATTGCACGCCTCCTTGGCTCTTGGTGCGTTCGCACCTTCCGCAGGCCAAGGTAGTCACGCCCCTGCGGAGCGGCTGCCCGGGGGCCGAGCGCTCCCCTGGTGCGCCCAGGCAATGCCATCCACGCCAGCATGTGCGGGAGAGAACTGTCGGCGCGTCTTCTGGGTGGAAGCTGACAATCGACGGGGCCTAGGCTCCGTGCATGGACCTCATCGTCGAGAACGGCCTCGTGTTCGATGGTCTGGGCAATCCCCCGCGCAAGCTCCATGTGGGCATCCGGGGAAACACTGTCACCACGCTTTCGGAAGCACCGATTCCGCGCGCCCCACATACGCGCGTCATCGACGCCACCGGCCACTGGGTGACACCGGGCTTCATCGACTGCCACACGCACTACGACGCGGAGGTGGAGCTGGCGCCCTCGCTGTCGGAGTCCGTGCGACACGGCGTCACCACGGTGCTGATGGGAAGCTGCTCGCTCAGCCTCGCGCTGGGCACGCCCGAGGACCTGGCGGACATGTTCTGCCGCGTGGAGGCCATTCCCTACGAGACTGTCCGGTCGCTACTGGAGGAGCGCAAGACGTGGAACACGCTCGGCGACTACCTGACGCACCTGGAGCAATTGCCGCTGGGCCCCCATGTCGCGTCCTTCCTGGGGCACTCCGCGCTGCGAGCCCACACCATGGGCCTGCACCGCAGCCTGGAGCCCGGCCTGCGCCCACGGGAGGACGAGCTGCGCGCCATGGAGTCCCTGGTGCGCGAAGGGCTCGAGCTCGGCTACGTGGGCCTGTCCATCATGACGCTCAAGTGGGACAAGATGGGCGGCTCGCGCGACATCCGCAGCCGCCCGCTGCCGTCCACCTATGCCCGCTGGAGCGAATACCGCCGCCTGACGCGGCTGCTCCGCGAACGAGGCCGTGTCTTCCAGGGCGTGCCCAACATCAGCACCAAGGTGAACGTGGTGCTGTTCTTCCTGGAGAGCATCGGGTTGTTCCGCCCGAGCCTCAAGACGACCGTCATCTCGATGATGGACACGCGCGCCAACCGGGGCATCCACCGCCTCATCGGCGTGCTGTCCCAGGTGGCCAACCGGCTGCTGGGGGCGGACTTCCGGTGGCAGGCCCTGCCCGAAATCTTCGACCTCTGGGCGGACGGCATCGACCTGGTCGTCTTCGAGGAGTTCGGCGCGGGCGCCGCCGCCCTCCACCTCCAGGACGCCGCCTCACGCGCGGGGCTGCTGCGAACGCCGGAGTACCGAAGCCGCTTCCGCCGCGAGTGGACGAACCGCTTCCTGCCGCGGGCCTTCCACCGGGACTTCAACGAGTCGCGCATCCTCCAGTGCCCCGACGCCGGCGTGGTGGGCAAGTCCTTCGCCCAGGTGGCGAAGGAGCAGGGGCGTGACGCAGTGGACGTCTTCCTGGACCTCATCTCCACCCACGGAGACGCCCTGCGCTGGTACACGGTGATGGCCAACGACCGGCGCGAGGAGCTGGAGCGCATCTGCCGGCATCCGGACATCCTCATGGGCTTCTCGGACGCCGGGGCGCACCTGCGCAACATGGCGCACTACAACTTCCCCCTGCGGCTGCTTCGGCTGGTGCGCGAGGCGGAGAAGCGCGGCGAGCCATTCATGAGCGTGGAGCGCGCCGTCCACCGGCTGACCGGGGAGCTGGCCGGGTGGTTCGGCCTGGATGCGGGCGTGCTCGCGGAGGGCCGCCGCGCGGACCTGGTGGTCATCCAGCCCGACGGCCTGGACGCGAAGCTCGACAAGGTGGCCGAGGCGCCCATGGAGAACTTCGGGGGCTTCGTCCGCCTGGTCAACCGCAACGACGCCGCGGTGAAGGCGGTGCTCATCTCCGGGCGCGAAGCGGTGAATGAAGCCGGCGTGTCACCGGCCCTGGGCCGCGAGCGCGGCTTCGGCGGCGTGCTGCGCGCCCAGGCTTGAGGCTCGGAGCACGCCGGACCTGAAATCAAGGCGTGGTGGCCCGTTGCTGCGCCGGCAGCCAATCCCTCCCAGGCGGCCCACGGCCCTGGTGGGCTCGGCGCCCTTCGCGCCATGCCCTCACCTTCCGTCGCCTCTAGCGATGAAACATCGGCGAACCGGCCCCCGGTCCACGGAACGTCACGGTGGAAAGTCCAGCGTCGCCCGGACCGCATCGTGGTCCGAGCCTCCCGCACGCAGCACCTTCGCACCGCTCAGGCGAAGTTCGCGGCCAAGGATATGGTCGATTTCGACGACGCTCGGGAGGATGGAGGCAGAGCCAGGCCAGGTGGCACCGCAGGCGGCATCCGGTCCGTCACAAGCGTGCTGGAAACCCGCGGAGGCGAAGGCCTCCATGGCCTCACCTGAGCGGCCTTCATTCATGTCCCCCAGCAGCAGGACCGGTCCTCGCCACCGCGCATAGCGCCGCATCAGCGCCTCCGCCTGGCTCTTCCGAAGCACCGCGTTCTTCTCCATGGAAGTGAGCAGGTCATCTGCCCGCTGATGCCTGGCACCTGGCGCCATCAGGTGCACACAGGCCACCTTCACCCGACGCTCACCGAGCCGGACGTCCGCCTCCAGCGCGGGCATCCGGTGTGGCGTCTGAGGGAAGTGCTCCGTTCGCAGCAGCCGATACCGGCTGGCGATACCCACACCCCAGGTTCCCTTTCGCGGCACCAGCCGCACGTGGGGGAACTGCTTCCCCAGTCGTTTCCGAAAGGCCCTGGCGAATCTCGGCGTCAGCTCACGCAGGCACAGGATATCGGGCGCCTCCTTCTCGATGACATCGAGCGACTTCTCCACGTCCTCCTCGGGAGCGGAGTAGAGGACGTTGTAGGTCATCACCGTGACTGGCTTGGGCGGTGAAGGCGCGACACTTTCCTGGAGGGAAAGGACCCACGTGAGCACGAGGCTGGAAGGACACATCCCCCCACTCCCAGCAAGCCCCGTGCCTGTGGCAGGGAAGCCGCACCGGCCCGTCATGGTCAGCCTCCTGCATGATGGGTGACGGGAGTCACCCAGGGAGTGGCCAGGCACGGTGCCGCCTCGACTTCCGCCATGCTTTGCTCGAGCGAGCAGCGCAGAAACCCGATTCACGACAGGAGCCCATCGAACCATGTTCAAGAGAGCGGCAGTCCTGATGTTGAACTGTGGCGTATTGCTGTCCGGCTGCGGGCCCGACTCGCATGCAGGGAACGCTGAACTCCTCTCCAATCTGACCGAGGCAGGGTTTCGCCCCGACGACATCACCGTCGTCGATGACGCCGTCTACGTCGGGGGCGACGCACATGTGCCACTCACGGCCTCCCGGGAGATGCTCCAGCGCGGAGAGGGAAGCAAAGAGCACTACATGACGACCAACATCGTCGGCTCCAGCGTGACGAGGATTTGCGTCAATCCCACGACGGAGTTCCGGAGCTATGTCCGGCTCATCCAAGGTCTCGATATGGCACTCGCCAACTACAATGTCTTGGGACTCAGGATTACCTTTGTTCGAGGCCCGGCCACCGGCTGTACCGCGAACATCACCGCGAAAACCATGGCGGGGAGTGGTCACGTCGCGGGCTTTCCCTCAGGAGGACTTCCCTATGGGGCGATTTCGATTGGCACCGGCCTGAACAGCTACGGCGTAGACGTGAATGAGCATGTCATCACCCATGCGCTGGGCCACACGCTGGGCCTCCGCCACACGGACCATTTCAACCCGAGCATCAGCTGTGGCAGTGGCGCGATGGAGCCGACGGGCACGGGCGCATTGCACATCCCCGGAACGCCAACGGGGGCAACGCCAGGCGGGTCCATCATGAATACCTGCTACCCATCTGGCACCGACGGTGAGTTCACCCCTTCCGACATCGTCGCGTTGAACTTCATGTACTGAGATGCTGCGGGATGATGCGCCTGCACATGAGGCGCATCATCCGCCGCCGCGGTATGTCCGCAGAGGCGTTTGGTCGGGACGCGGAAGCCGTCACAGCGGGCCTGGAACGACTGAAGGTCCTGCTGGAGGGCAAACGATCGCGCGGAACGCACCGAGGCCCTACGGTGACTCCAGCCGGAAGCGCCCGTCCGTCAACCCACGGCGAACGGCGCCCACGGTCTCCGCGGCGTCTTGATTGCTGGTGTCGAGCACATGCCCCTCGGGGAGGGCCACCTCGCGGAAGCCACGCCAGATGTTGCGCACCACGTCGGCGTCGGTGAGTGCGTCCGCGTGGACACGCCTCGTGGCACGCGCCACCGTCTCCGCTTCGCCCGGAAGCAGGACGATGAGGCGCAAGTCGAGCCGATGCGTCCGGGCGGCGACAAGCCAGGGCTCGAAGAACCAAGGGCCGATGACGCCATCGACCACGACCTCATACCCGTCCACGGCATAACTCGCCGCGCTCGCCGCCAGGGCCTTCATCACCGTGGTGTTCTGAGCGTGGGACTCTGGCAGCCATGGAGCCAGCGCACCCTTGCGGATGTAGGCATAGAAGTCGTCGGCATGCAGGTGGACCGCACGCGCCAGGGGAGACTGCTCCGCGAGTCCACGTGCCACGGTGGACTTGCCAGCACCTGACGGGCCCGACACGAGGACGATTCGGTTCGCCTTCATGGACCTCAGCGTAGCGTCTCGAATTCACCGACGAAACCGCTCGCGGCTTTCACAAGAGGTAGGCGCTGCTCTCCCTGTGCACCGAATGCACGCGCTGGAGAAAGCCCCGCATGTGGGACGCGATTTCGTCCAGGTGCGTCTCCAGCGCCCAGTGTCCCGCGTCCAGGACGTGCAGCTCGGCGTCCGGTACGTCTCGAAGGTACGCGCGTCCGGCGCCCTCCGGCATGTAGCCGTCGTGGGGCCCCCACAGAATCAAGGTCGGGGGTTGATACTCGCGCAGATACGCCTGATAGCGGGACATCCACGCCAGCGTCGTGCGCTGGTCCTCCAGGAGGTGGACCAGGTTCTCCTTCCGGCCGAAGCGCTCCACCAGGGACCAGGACAACGTCCACAGGTCCGGGCTGACGCGGTCGACGAGGCACTCGGGAATCTCACCGATGAACTCGTCCCGAAAGCCGTCCTCACTCACCGCGGCCATCAACTTCGCTCGGCGCTCTGGCGTCGGATTCGCCCAGGACTCCTTCAGCATCCGGTACTTCGGTCCGAACTGGTCCACGTAGATGTCGCCGTTCTGGATGACGAGCGCCGCGACGCGCTCGGGCGCGCGCAGTGCCAGCCGGAAGCCAAACTGCGAGCCGTAGTCATGCAGGTACAGCGCGTAGCGCCTGAGCCCCAGCGTCTCCACGAACCGCTCCAGGAAGCGTGCGTACCCGTCAAACGTGTAGCTGAAGCGGCTCGGGTCCGGCGTCGCGCTGTACCCGAAGCCCGGCGCGTCCGGCGCGATGAGCCGCCATGCGTCCGAGAGCGCTGGCAGCAGGTTGCGGAACTGGAATGACGAGCACGGATAGCCGTGCGGCAAGAGCACCACCGGAGCATCCTCGGGCCCGGCCTCGCGGTAGAAAATCTCGAGACCCTCCACTTCCACCGTCCTGTGATGGACCGCCGGCATGCATGAACCTCCCTGACCAGCGCCTGCCTTTCGGCGAAAACCTAGTCACCCCGGAGTCACCCCGTGGATGGATGCCAGGTGCCGTCGCCCGGTTGCTCGCGGGTCAACCGGGATAGAGTCCGCCCCACGGCCCGGCCGTGGCCGCCCCCTCATTCCGCCTCGCGATGACCATGACGCCCGTCCTGCCCAACCCGGATGATGTGCTCGGTACGCACAACCCGCTCGTCATCGTCCTGGGTGACCTGCTCAGCGCGGAGGAGTGCGCCGCGCTCATCGAACGGATTGAAGCAGAGGGGCCCACGGCGGCCCCCATCACCACCTCCGCGGGCTTCGTGATGCGCCCCGACATCCGGAACAACTCCCGGGTGATGTTCGACGACGTCTTCTTGGCGCAGACGTTGTTCGAGCGTGCCGCTCCGCGTGTGCCGCACCGGCTCGAACATGAGTGGACTCTCTGTGGTGCCAATGAGCGCCTGCGCTGCTACCGGTATGACGTGGGTGAGTACTTCGCCCCGCATTTCGACGGCGCCTTCGTGAGGACTCGCGACGAGCGGAGCCTCCTCACCTTCATGGTCTACCTCAATGAATGTCCGGGCGGAGGCGCGACGAACTTCCTGTCGCTTGGGCACTCCGTGACGCCGCGCACGGGCAGCGCGCTGCTCTTCAATCACCGCTTGCTTCACGAGGGCGCCACCGTCACCCAGGGCCGCAAGTACGCGCTGCGCACCGAACTCATGTATCGGCGCCCGGCCTCATGACCTTGAGTGGTGCCTGGCACAACGCGCAGCAGCCAGGCTGGGGCATCACCTTCAATACCCAGGGGAAGACCCAGGTTGCGCACCTGACGCTCTATCAACGAGCACGCAGGCCATGGGCTCGCTCACCATCAACAGCACCATCCGTGCTCCCTCGACGGCGACGGCCTCATCCCAGATTGCGATGCCCGGCGGGACCTGGGACCGCACGCCCTTCACGCTCAGCCGGTTGACGGGAGCGTAGACACTCCCGCCGCGACGTCTCCAGGGGCCTCGCGCCGTCGGGTCCGACATCCGCCCCGGGGAGTTCGTGGAACCTGATGCGGAAGACTCAGGTCGTCCCCGTCTTCAGCGCGGGCTGATGCCGAAGCAGGCTCGAACCACTGACGATGAGAATCCCGGTGAGCACCAACACAGCCCCCACGGCGAAGAAGCCATCCGCCTGCTCATTCAGCACCAGGATGCCCGCGCTGACGCCAAACAGCGGCGTCATGAAGGAGAAGACCGACAGGTTGGAGGCAAGATAGCGGCGCAGGAGCCAGAACCAGGTGAGGTAGCTGGCGAAGCAGACGATGACGCCCTGAAACAACAGACTTGCCCAGGCAATGGGCGCCATTGAAATCGGGCCGGCCTGACCGGTGAGCAGGGCCACCGGCAGCAGGAGCGCGACGCCGCCCACCAGTTGGTAGAGGAGCGTCTGGGTGGGGGGCGCATCAGACAGCGCCGACACGCGAATGGCCACGGTGGTGGCCCCCCAGGCCAGTCCTGCCAGCAGCCCCAGCGCGTCGCCCCAGAGCACGCCCGGGCTGATGTCGCCTTGGAGCCAGCCACCGCCAAAGGCCAGCGCGATGCCCGCGAAAGCCACGGCGATGCCCAACCACTGCGTGCGCCGCAGCCGCTCGGCAGGCACGAGCCAGTGCAGGCCCAGGGCCGCGAAGATGGGCGCGGTGTAGAGGAAGACGCCCATGTGCGACGCGTGGGTGTGGCGCAGTCCCTCGCCGACGAAGAGGAACTCCAGGGCGAAGAGCGCGCCCACCACGAGCCCTGGACGCCAGGGGCCACGGCGCAAGAGCCCTCGCTCGCCGCGCACCCAGCACAACAGCCCCACCAGCAGCGCGCCCACACCCGAGCGCACCGCCATCTGCATCATGGAGGGGATGTGGGGAGCGGCCAGCTTGACGGCCACCTGCTGCATGCCCCAGATGGCGCACAACGCGAGCATGCTCGCGAGCGCGAAGCCGTCCGCGGGTTTCCGGTGAGAACTCATGCGACCATCCTGCGCATGACGGGGCTGATTGATATAGCGAGATTCCGACAACCCATCCCGAGAAGGCGCCATGGCGAAGCAGCTCCAGGTTCCTTTCACCACAAACCTTCCACACCCCGTGTATTTCCGGACGGCGAGCCTGCCTGCCGCGGCGACATACCCCCGGCATCGGCACCCCTGGGGTGAGTTCGTCTACGCGTTCAGCGGGGTGATGGAACTCAAGCTGGCTGGCAGCCACTACCTGGCGCCACCGCAGTACGGCATCTGGCTTCCACCCGACGTGGAGCACCGGGGCATGAACCGGTTCGAGGCGAGCCACTGCTCGCTCTACCTCGCACAGGCGTGGTGCCGAGGCATGCCCAAGACGACGTGCGCGCTGGCGGTGAGCCCTCTGGTGAAGTCATTGCTGGAGCACCTCCGCGCGCATGAGCTGGCGCAGCCTCGCACGAGCGCCGAGCGCCGGCTGTTCCGGGTGCTCATCGACCAACTGACGCTGGCCCCCACCCATGGGAGCTACCTGCCCATGTCCGATGACTCGCTCCTGGAGCCGGTCCTCACTGCGCTCGAGCAGCACCCGGAGGATGAGCGCTCCCTGGCCGAATGGGCGCGGGTGCTGCACACCACGGAGCGGACGCTGGAGCGGCGCTGTCAGCAGCACCTGGGGCTGTCGTTCAGCGAGTGGCGCCAGCGGCTGCGCGTGGTCAAGGCGCTCGCAAGGCTGGAGCAGGGCCACTCCGTGGAGGCCATCGCGCTCGACCTGGGCTACAGCAGCGCCTCCGCCTTCATCGCGATGTTCCGGCGGATGACAGGCACCACGCCGGACAAGGTCCGGGGCCACGGCTTCGTGGCCTCGTGAGGGTCGCACATGAATCTCATTGAATGCTCATCCCTGACAGGGGCCGTTGTTGGAAGCGGCGTGGGCGCGGTGTTCGGCTACCAATGGGCGGGCGTCCTGGGCGCTGGGGCAGGCGCGGTGGGGGGCTTCGTCCTGGGCCTGTTTCCCGGCCCGCTCATTGGCGGTGGGCTGTTCTGGGTCGTCCTGACGCAGGACCGTTGGTCCCGGCGGAAGCAACTGCGCCCCCGCCTCGGACGCTACTGGACTCGGGACCGAGCCCAGGCGTGGGAGGACCTGAAGGAACGGCTTCCTGTCGCAACGAAGGTCCAAGGCACCGTCATCCTGCGCGATTCCTTCGACTGTCACCTCGACATCGGTGTCACCTTCCCCGGGCGAATCGATTCCTGGAACCACCCACACGACAACCCCACCCCTCCCCCGCTCGACGCCCGCGTGGAAGCCACCGTGCTCTCGTTCGACGATGCAGCCCGGGAAGTGGTCCTCACACGCCAGGAACAAGTCCCACCTGAGTGAGCCCCCATCGCCCGCTGAAAAAACGAGGGCCGCGCCCCCCTTGGAATGGGCGCGGCCCTCACGTGCGGCATCGAAGAGTTGAAGGACTACTCGCAGCTGCCCTGCCGCAGGTACGACAACAGCGAAGCATCGTTCTCGGAAGCCGGCTCCGCACCCACCAGGCACTGCCCCTGGGCGACGACGACCTGCGAGTCATTCGCGGAGAGCAGCAGCTCGCCCGTCACCACCTCCAGGCCGCCCTTGAAGCCCGTGGCACTGTTGGCGGGCGCCGCGCGCAGGCTCGGTCCCCCCGCGCCCCCGCTGAGACGCAGCCGATAGGTCGCGTCCTCATACGCCGCGGGAATCTCCGACGCGGGGTCCGCCTTCAGCGGCGCCAGGTAGAAGCGCGTCACCAGGTCGAACTCCGGCTGCACCTTCAGCAGCGGCGCGCCGTCCGCCCCGCGCGTCAGCGTCACGTCGAAGTGCCGACCCGACTGCTCGTTGAGGTCCAGCGCGAAGAGCTTGTCGTTCCCCAGGCTCACGTGGGTCTGCGCGTCGCCAAGGCCCAGGTTCTTCACCACGAAGTCCGTCTGATTCTCCGTCGCCTCGACGGAGTACGAGATGCCGGCCAGGGACACCGTCCAATCCTTGCCACGCAGCGCCGGCGCCAAGCCCGTGTACGGGAGGCGAACCTCCGTGGTGTTGAGGTCCAGCGAGAAGCGCGCGCGCTTCGCCTGGCCGTCCGCCTCGAACGACACGAGCGGCGCGGCCCGCGCGGAGGAGAACGCGAAGGTGCTCCCCTCCAGCGCCAGCTCCAGCCGCAGCGCGTCCAGGATGGAGGCGCTGACAATCCAGTGCGACTCGCCCTCCTTCGTCGCCTTGAGCTCGACCTGCCCCACCATCACCTTCGGCAGGAACCCCGCCGACTCGGCGTCGAGCTGCTCCACCGCGCTCTTCAGGCCGCCCAGGTCCACCACCAGCGAGACGGTCTTCGGCAGGAAGCGCAGCGCCAGCGGCTCCGCGCGGTTCGCGCCGATGAGCAACTCCAGCTCCAGGGAGTCGTCCCCCAGGTTCGTCGCGCGAACGCGCAGCTGCGCATCATCCACGAAGCGGACACAGTCCGCGTCCGCAGGCTCCCTGCCGTCCGTACAGATCTGCTCGCCCTTCAAGCGGAAGACGGTGGCGTTGTCCTCCGTGGACTCCACGTTGGCCTCGGTGAAGACGCGCTCGCGCAGGAACCGCTCCATCTCGCCCGCCTGCGCATCCACTTCATCCGCGTCGAACAAGGTGGACAGCGCCTCGCCTTCGTCGCCCACCTGCCGCCCCGGAAGCGGCACGCCCTCGAAGCCCGCACCGAACAGCGCCATCGCGTCGTCCAGGCCATTGAGCGTCGACAAGCCGCTCACGGTCTTCATGCTGCTGCTGACACCTCGCAGCGTCTCCGCAGAGCGGGAAGCGGCGATGTCGGCGACCTTCTTCGCATCGGGAGCTTCATCGGAATCACAGCCCGTCGCGACGAATGCGACAGCCGCGACGGCCGCGAGCCAGGACCTGGAGTTCTGCATGGGGCGTTGCTCCTTGGGGTGGGTAGACAGTGCCCCCCGCATCAGCAACGACCGCGCCAACCCAGCCCCCCGGTGTTTTCAAGGGTTTCCGACACACCCTTGGCCTCATAGTCGGGATTGCCGTGACATTCCTGTCATGACGGGCCTGTCGGCGCCGGTGCCAGGATGATGCTTGCGCGATGCGGGGCATTCCCTGAGGCATCCCCTCAGATGTGCAGCAGCCTGTCCCTGCGCTCCGGCGTCTTCACGCGAACCGCCTTCAGGCCCATTCCGAATTTGAGGTCCTTCACGTCCCGGAACGTCTCCTCCGTGGTGAAGCGCCGGCCGTAGGTGTCCAGCAGCTCCTGGGCCGTGGCCTCGCCGAAGCTGGTGGCCAGACACCAGTCCACCGACTACGCCACGCACTCCGCGCACGTCGCGGATGCATACACCCGCTCACGCGCCGCGGGCTTTGTGCCCTACGTCACCGTACGCGCGATGGAGCGGATGACGGTGAACGCCGGGTGGGCCCCGCAGTCGCCCGTCCCGCACGGGTCAGCAGCTCGTCTCGACGAAGCACCGCGCCTCGAATGCCACGCGAGGCGCGGTGCCCACCTTCAGCGCCGCCAGTGGAAAGCCCTGTGGAGTACGTGCGAACGGTTGAGGGACGGAAGCAGGCAGCGGAGCCAACCTGTCTACCGAAGCGGCGCTCCCGCACCTGACCGGCCTCGGCTTGCCGTCAGCTCGCAGCGGTGGGGGGATGCCACCTTCAGAGAGGCCGTTCGCTCAGGGCGCGTATGCCTCCGCCGTGGCAAGTTGGCGGGTGCCATCTTCGCCCCCACGACGAGAACCCTCGAAACTGAGCATGCTTTGGCTTTCTATGTGGTCATGTCCTGCCGCGCAGATACCGCCTTGGCGTTTCGCCGGTCATCTGGCGGAAAAAGGCGATAAAGGCGCTGTCGCTGGCGAAGCCCAAATCGAAGGCCACCCCGCTCACGTTCTCTCCCGAGGCCAGCAAGTCCACCGCCCGCAGAAGCCGCCAGCTCTGCCGCCAAGCCTGGTAACTCATACCGGTCTCGCGCCGGAAGATGCGAGTGATCGTGCGAGCGCTGGCTCCCACCAGGTTCGCGAGCCCAGAGAGTTCGGGCGGCAATTCGTCAAGATTGAGCCGCGAGAGGCGCGGATCGCTCGGCACCGGCAAGAGCATCGGCTCGCGCCGGGCCGTCCGCAGCTCATCAAGGCAGACCGCCAGCAGGTTCGCCGCAGCCCCCTGGTTCCAGTCGGTCTCAAAGGGCGCATGGCTGATCCGTTCGAACACCTCACGCAGAAGCGGTGTCATCGACAGGATCGCCGACCCCTCGGTCGGGGGCGCGATGCGGGACGTGTCGAGATAGATCGAGCGATATTCCACCTCACCGCGGATCAACACGCGATGCGCGGTCGCTGGCGGAATCCATGCAACCCGGATCGGCGGCAGCATCGAAATCATGCCGGGTAGCGCAATGCGGATCGAGCCGGCGTAGGCGAAGAGGAGCTGCCCTCTTTGATGGCTGTGCAGGCCGGAATCGTGGCGCACCAGCAGCGAGGCGATGCCGCTGACCGGCGCCGCCTGCTGGTCGGGGTCGAAAGGGTCGCTGGGCGCTAGCCAGGGCACTTGTCCGATTTCCGATGGAAATTGTCTTTCCGTTTGTAATACGCGGAGGCCCGAACGGCTAGACGTGATGGCGAATCGTCGTTGAGGTTGCCATGTCCCCCCGTCCGCCGTTCCTGCTCGCCATTCTGCTCCTGAGCTTTCCGCAGATCGTTGAAACCATCTACAGCCCAGCCCTGCCGCTGATCGCTACGGCCTATCGCGTCACCCCAGCCGAGACGGGCCAGACGCTGTCACTCTGGTTCGCAGCCTTCGCTTTCGGCGTGGTGGCCTGGGGCCGGCTCTCCGATCTGTGGGGCCGCCGCCCGGCGCTGCTTGCGGGCCTTGCACTTTATGCGGCGGGTGCGGCTTGGGCCATGGTCGCCAGTGATTTCTCACATTTGCTGGCCGCACGGCTTATTTCCGCCTTCGGGGCGGCGGTTGGATCGATCGTTACCCAGACCGCGCTACGCGATAGCCATGCTGGGCCGGAGCTGGGCCGGGTCTTCGCGGTGCTTGGGCTGGCGCTGGCTATCAGCCCGGCGGTGGGCCTCTTCGCAGGCCAACTGCTTGCGGCCAAAGCCGGTCACAGTGGCGTCTTCGCGGCCCTCGGCCTGCTTGCGGCGTTCATGCTCGGGTTGAGTCTCTGGCGCTGGCCTGAAACCCGCCCCGCTACTTTGTCTGTCGCCCCATTCTGGCCCACCTTCCGAGTCATGCTCCGCGATCCCGGCATTTGGCGCTGTACCCTGCTGATCGCCGCATTCAATGCCGCGATCTTCGCCTGGTACCAGCTTGGCCCCTTCCTCTTTGCCGGGTTGGAGACCCCCTGGCTCTCATTCGGCCAGAGCGGTTTCCTGCTCGCCGCCGGTGCGCTGGCGGGGGCGCTGATGAACCGTGCCCTGTTGCGCCGCGGTTGGACGGCGGAAGCGCTGATCGCGCTCGGCGTCCTCCTCCTGGGGGCGGGGACCGCGCTCGTCATCCTGCTCACCGCGCTTCTGCCGCAGAGCCTGGCCTTCCTGAGCGGCGTGACGCTGATCTCGTCCGCATATGCCGTCGCGATCCCCAATGTGCTGGCCATCGCCCTGCGAGCCTATGCTGATCGGTTCGGAACTGCTGGCGCAGTCCTGAGTCTCTTCTACTACAACCTCCTCGGGGCGGGACTGGTGATTGCCGGCTACGGGCAGCGCCTAGATTTTGCCTTGGCCGTCTGCGCGCTGCTGGCGGCGATCGTCAGCGTCCGGCCAATGAGGTGCAGAGGAGCGTTGAGTGAGGAGTCGCCGCCGGGGGGCAAGTCCCGAATCCTGTGTAGTTCGTCAGGAGGGGGTCGGAGCTGAGGGCTCCCGTCATCTAGCAAGTGGATCAGCCAGCGCCTGCCTGGCCGCCACGTGCGAGGGAGCTGGCGCCTGGGCAGAAGGACGGCCACCAGGAAGCGTATGGTGGCCATCGACGAAGAGCAGGTGCGGGGGTTCCTCTCGGAGGTATTCGAGGTTGTCCTGGCCGAGCGCAAGCAGGCCGTCATTGCGTTGGACTGCCCTGAGGGACGCGATGCAGGCGCCCCGTTGCTCCAACACCGGATGGAGGTTCCTCCGTCTGAGCGTCGCCGACGTGGCCACCGCGCCCCACGCGCCAAGGCTTCGACTGTCCTGGTCCGGCCCTGTCCCCCATGCTTGCGGACATCGAGGCCATCATCCTCAACACGGACGGCGTGCACAGCCACGCGGCGCACCGCCTCCCTTGTGGACGTCCTTGAGGCCCAGCAGTCACTCGGCGCGTACCTGCTGCTGCGCGAGCTGCGCGGCACGCTCAACGCCAGCCTGTCGTCGCTACCACTTGAAGAGCAAGTGCTGACCGAGGACCTCGGCGACACGCATCTCAGCCTCGCTGTCTCCGCACGACCAAGAAGTGGACCGTGAACCTCCGGGCCCGTGCCTTGGATCCAGAGGTTTCACCACGCGTGTTTCGCGACGCAAATGCTGCGCACCCTCTCACGCGGGCGCAAAAATTTCGTAACCCGGCTCTGGTCTCCCAAACGTCGTGGAAATTCGCACTCGATTGCGAGATGGGACTGGCCGTCTGCACAACCGTTGATACGGTGTTCCACGTGTCCTCGGCCTCCCGCACACTCCTGGCAGTGGCCCTGGGGCTCGCCCTGGGCTCGGCCATTGGCATCGGTGGCTACACCTTCGCGTACGCGAAGGGCGCGGCCTACCTGCATGACGATCCAGCCGCCTGCGCCAACTGCCACATCATGACCGAGCAGTACGACGGCTGGCGCAAGAGCAGCCACCACGCGGTGGCCACCTGTAACGACTGCCACACGCCGGCAGCGCTGGTGCCCAAGTACCTCAACAAGGCGAGCAACGGCTTCTGGCACTCCTTCTACTTCACCACCGGCACCTTCCCGGACCCCATCCGCATCCGCCCCGCCAACCGGCAGGTGACGGAGAACGCTTGCCGGAACTGCCACGCCAGCCTCGTGGAGAGCATCGAAACGCCCCACGCAGACTCGCTGCAGTGCCTCACCTGCCACAACTCCGTGGGGCACCCCGAAGGCTCCGGGAACCCCGAACTCATCCATCAGGAGGTTGAACGATGACCGAGCCCGAGAAGCAACGGCGCTTCAGCGGCGTCAAGCTGGTGATTGCCGTGGCAGTGGCTGCCGCCCTGGCCGCCGCTGGCGTCACCGCGCTCCTGGTCAACATCATGGAGCGCAAGCAGGAGGCGAAGAATCCCTTCTACCGGGTGGTGGAGCTGGACGACACCATCACCGACCCGGAGGTGTGGGGGCGGAACTTCCCGCTGCAGTACGACAGCTACAAGCGCACGGTGGACCAGAAGCGCACCCGCTATGGCGGCAGTGAAGCCGTGGCGCGCACGCCGTCCCAGGCGGACCCACGCACCGTCGTCGCGCAGAGCCGGCTCGAGGAGGACCCACGGCTGGTGACGATGTGGAGCGGCTACGCCTTCGCCACCGACTTCCGCGAGGAGCGCGGCCACGCGCACATGCTGGACGACCAGGTCTACACCGAGCGCCAGCACGTGACGCAGCAGCCGGGCACCTGCATCCACTGCCACGCCAGCGTGTACGTGCCCTACAAGAAGCTCGGCGACGGCGACCTCATCAAGGGCTTCGAGAAGATGAACCAGATGCCCTTCATGGAGGCGCGCAAGCTGGTGGAGCACCCCGTCTCATGCATCGACTGCCACGACCCCACCACGATGCAGCTGCGCGTGACGCGGCCTGGCTTCATCGAGGGCATCGCCGCGCTCAAGGCCAGCCAGGGTGTTCCCAACTTCCGGGTGAATCAGGACGCGACGCGCCAGGAGATGCGCACGTACGTGTGCGGGCAGTGCCACGTCGAGTACTACTTCAAGGGCAAGGAGAAGCGCCTCACGTACCCCTGGGCCAAGGGCATCAACATCGATCAGATCATGGCCTACTACGACGAGGACGGGCACTCCGACTGGACGCACGAGCTCACGGGCGCCAAGGTGCTGAAGGCGCAGCACCCCGAGTTCGAGATGTACAACCAGGGCATCCACGCGAAGAGCGGCGTGGCCTGCGCGGACTGCCACATGCCGTTCATGCGCGAGGGGGCGATGAAGGTCAGCGACCACCAGGTGCGCAGCCCGCTGCTGAACATCAACCGCGCGTGCCAGACGTGCCACAAGTGGAGCGAGGCGGAGCTGCTCCAGCGCGCGGAGACCATCCAGACGCGCACCTTCGAGACGCGGAACATCGCCATGGATGCGCTGGTGGACCTCATCCATGACATCGAGTCCGCGCAGAAGGCGGGGCTGTCCGACGAGGCGCTCGCCAAGGCGAGAGACCTTCAGAAGCGTGCCCAGTTCTACCTGGACTTCGTGGAGGCGGAGAACTCCATGGGCTTCCACGCGGACCAGGAGGCGGTGCGCATCCTGAGCAACTCCATCAACTTCTCGCGCCTGGGCCAGAACGCGCTGCGCCCCGGTGGTGGCGCCTCCACCAGCCCCACCACGCGGCCTCAAGGCGCTCCGGCGCCGCTGACGCCCGTGTCCGCGGATGGCGCGGGTGAGACGCAGCAGGGTTCGAAGTAGGCACGGCGAGCGGAAGCGGGAGGTGCCGCTTCCGCCGTCCGCCGAAGCGGCTACTCGGCGCGCACCCAGTACTGGGTGCGGCCCAGCAGCGACATGCCGACGTAGCCGCGGACCTTCAGCTTCTTGCCGCCATCCTCGACGGCGACCTTGCACTTGTAGGTCTTGCCATTCGCCGGGTCGAGGATGCTCCCGCCGGACCACTCGTCATCATCCTTCTTCAGGTCGCGAAGGATGGTCATCCCGATGATGGGCTGGTTCTTCAGCGAGCCCTCGCACTTGTCGCAGAGCGGGTTCTGCTCTTCCTTGGGCTCGCGGAAGAGCTTCTCGATCTTCCCGTACAGCTTGCCGTTCTCCTCGTAGATGGCGATGACGGACTTGGGCTTCTTCGTCTCGTCATCAATGGTCGTCCACCGGCCAACGGCGGCATTGGTCGCGGCGGGGGCCTTGTCCTCGGCGAAGGCGTTCGAGGCCAGCAGCAGGGTCAGGGAAGCGAGTCCAAACCAGCGGGTTGCGTTCATCTCTTGGTGTCCTTCCGCGCGGGGGCTCACGCAGGAGGCCCCATGCGTCCAAGCCCCGCATCACTTCGTTTGTACTCCACCGCCGTGCCGGCACGCAGCCCTTCCTGGCACGCGGTGCGCCGCTCAAACGTGCCGCCTCGCGTCATGGCTGTCTCATCGCGGTGTTATCGAAGCCGCCCAGGCGCTCCCAGGAGCAGACTCGACGGAGGAATGCGGGTTTCTCCGGCGTTGCACCTCGAGACATGAGCGTGTACCCCAGCGGCGCGCCGTGTCCTCGCGGTGTCCAATTCTGGAGGCTCCGCCTGACGCTCGCCGCCACTGCCCGCCCTCGCCCCCGCGTGCTCGCCGATGCGCTCGCGCGTTCCCGGGCCCACGACGTGGCGCTCGTGCTCGGCGGCGCGCTGCTCACGGCGGGGCTCGCGCAGGTCTCAATATCGGTACCCGGTTCACCTGTTCCCATCACGGGGCAGTCCCTGGGCGTCATCGTCGCTGCCGCGGCGCTCGGCCCCATGCGAGGCATGGCCGCGCAGCTCCTGTACCTCCTGATGGGCGCGGTGGGCCTGCCGTTCTTCGCGGAAGGCGCCAGCGGCCTGGAACGCATCCTGGGGGCAACCGGTGGCTACCTGGTCGGCTTCGTTCCAGCCGCCATCCTGGTGGGGCTCGCGGCGCAGCGTGGATTCGACCGGCGGCCGTGGACCGCGCTGCCGCTCTTTGCCGTGGGGCAGCTGGCCGTCTTCGCGGTCGGCCTGCCCTGGCTTGTCCTGTCCGCCCGGCTCGGCGTGGCCAAGGCCGTTGGCGTCGGCTTCACCCCCTTCCTTCCTGGAGGGCTCCTCAAGGCCGCCATCGCCGCCGTGCTGCTGCCCCTCGCGTGGCGGCTGGTGGGGCCGCGCAAGGTCTGACGCCTCGACGTCAGCCCCGTGCTTCGTCGCCGACGCGCAGGTGAAGAAGGCGGCCAGCGAACTCATCGACCGCTGAATCGGTGGCCTCGGGCATCTCCCGCGCGTCCCACTGGCGTGGAACGTTCGGTGCTTGAACGGCCCCCGCGCCGCAACGCCAGGAGCCCGAGGAGCGCCGCGGCAATGACAAGCGCCCCAGCCAGTCCAGACACCATGGGCGAACCATCCTCGCGAGGCGCGGCGGCCACCAGCGCGGCGTCGCCGAGCAC
Organism: Myxococcus sp. AB036A; assembly: GCF_006547355.1. Taxonomy (NCBI): domain Bacteria; kingdom Pseudomonadati; phylum Myxococcota; class Myxococcia; order Myxococcales; family Myxococcaceae; genus Myxococcus; species Myxococcus sp. AB036A. The sequence continues at coordinate 88,974 of NZ_VHLC01000005.1, forward strand.
CACCAGCCCTGCCCAGGCCGCAGGTGGCAGACCCGCGTCGATGGCCTCGAGCTGTGCGGCCCGCAGCGCCGCGGAGACACTCAAGCCCGTAGCCAGGTGCCGGTAGAAATGCTCCACCAGGTCCGCCGCTTCCGCGTCGCGCAACGGCCACAAGCTAGCCACCACCGCGCTCGAGCCCGCCTCGAAGAAGGCCCGCGCGAGGCTCAGCACGCCCTCTCCCGGAAGCACCGCTCCGGAGGCGCTGCGGCACGCGGACAGCACCACCAGCGCGCCATCGAGATGCAGCCGGATGATTTCGCGCGGCTGGAGAATGCCGTCCTCGTCCTCCGCGCCCGGGGCGAGCACGAGCGCGGAGCGCTCCGGCGCTTCGGCATCCACCACGGCGTGCGCCGCCATGTGCAGCACCCGGACCAGCGATAGGTCCGCGCTCTTGAGCGCCCGCTCAGAGGCTTCCGTGCCCACCAGCAGCCGGGGGACGACGCGGGTGTCTCGCAGCTCTCGCTCCACCCCGAGCCCTTCGCGACGAGCCTCGGGCAGCGCGCCGAGCTGCGCGGCCTCGTCGAAGATTCCAGCCCGAGAGCGCGCCGCCGGCCGCGACACACCCTGTCCCAGGGCCCACTCAGGGTCCGCCAGCACCAGCGCCTCACCGACAGGCGTGAATGGGGCCTCCCCGTGCCAGTGCCGCCACAAGCTCGCCGAGGGCACCAGGGCCAGTTCGTAGCGAGCGACCAGGGGTGGCCCATCCCGACGCTCCCGCAGCGCGGCGAAGGGCAGGTCATGCAGCGGCCCGTCCGGAACCAACAGCAGCCGCCGCACCGTGGGTGGCAACCCCGCGAGCGCCGGGCCGAGCAGCTGCGCATGAAGCGCCACCGCCGCGCCGCGTTCGGAGTCATCCCTGCGCTCGACGAGCCCGGAGAACAGCGTGGCCGCCGCCGCGAGCCGCGTACGCTCGGGGATGCGATGGACGTGGGTTCCCTCCCGTGTCACCACGAACAGCCACGCACCACCCGCCGACGTTCCGGAGAGGTCCTCGTCGTCCCCCACGAGGAAGACCAGCAGCGCCTCGTCCTCCCTCAGCCCCTCCTCCACGGACGCCAGTGAGGCGAACTCCTGCACACTCTTGTGAGGCGCTGGGCGCAGGTCCCGCTCGCGGTGCTCCAACGCCTGGAGTTCATTCAGGGCCGCCTCGCGTCCAGCGCTCGTCAGCGACGGGTCCAAGAGCTGGCGTTGGACCACCACCAGCCGCGATTGCACCTCGCTTCGTTGCGCCCGGCGCTCGGGCGTGTCCCCGGAGTCCGCGCGTGCTCGGAAGGCGACCAGGGAATCGAGCAACGTCCTCGCCCGGAGCCGTTCGCTCACGGCGAAGGCCCGCGACACAGCCTCCCTGAAGGGAAGCGTGGCGGGCTTGCCCGTTGCCCCGCCAGCCTCCAACGTCCACCCCGCGAGCCGGTGGTAGTCGCGGGCCCACGTCGCGAACAGCTCCGCCTGGCTGGAGGCGTCACTCTGCGTCTGGCGCAGGGCCTCCAGCGCGTCCAGGGCGCGCTCGGCATGCTCCAGTGCCTGGGGCAATGGCTGTGTCCGGTACGCCACCGTGCTGCGGCCTCGAAGGGCCAGCGCATGGAACAGAGGGTCGTTTCCTTCGGAGACCAGTCGCAGTGACGCCTCCGAGTCCTGAATGGCTCCCGCCGGGTCCACGCCTGCCCGCCGCTCCGCGCGCGTCCAGAGACACGCCAGCCGCCGCTCGTCCGAATCCAGCGACTCCGCGAGCGCCATGCAGCGCTCCAGGAGCGCGACCGCCTCACGGTGCTCCTCCGGGGTGTCTCCCAACAGGTCCGCCGTGAGACGCACCGCCCGGGCCACCAGCGTTGGGTTCCCCGCCCTCTCCGCGGCGGCCATGGCCTGCCGCGCCAGGACCAACGCTCGCGCCCGGTCCGTCGGCACATGGTCACGCTCGAGCCGCCGCAGCGCGACGTTGGCGAGCGTGAAGCGCGCATGCGCTTCCAGGAAGAGGTCGCCAGTGCTCCGGGTCAACTCCACCAGCCGGGCATTGACGTCCGAGGCCTCCTCCAACCGGCCCAGCCGCTCGCTCACCGTACTCATGACGGACAGGTACTGCTTCTTCAGCCCTTCCGCGCCGTCCGGGAAGACGAGCGGCTCGGCGCGCTTGAGCACACGGAAGGCCCGGCCCAGGTCGAGCTCCACCTCATAAAGCTGGCTGGCCTCGACGATGAGCGCGCGTGCGTGGAGCTCCGGCCGGCCGGAGGCGCTCGCCACCTCCACCACGCGCCGCGTCCAATCCCAGGCCTCCTCGGTTCGTCCTTGAGCCAGGAGGATGGCGCGCAGGTTGATGGCCGCCAGCACCTCGCCCTCCGCATCCTGGAGCCGGCGGAACGTCTGCGCCGCGCGAAGATAGGGACCTTCCGCCTCCTTGCCGCTGGACAGCATCCCGACATGCCCGAGCACCAGGGGCAGCCAGCCATGCTCAGGGTGACGCTCCATCAAGGCCGTCAGCTCGCGCACCACAGCGTCACGAGCGGAAGTGACCTGGGCACACTGGTAGAAGCACATCGCCGCCTCGCGGCCCTCTGGCTGCGAGGCGAAGCGCGCCCGGCACGACTCGAGCGAGGGAGGCTGGGGACGGCCTGACGCCGCGGAGAAGGCCAGGGCCGGACACACCGAGAGAATGGCCCCCATCAGGAAGGAGAGGAGCCTTCTGTTGCTGCATTCGGACCGGTGCCTCCGGAGCGGCACGTCAGCGGGTGGGCGGAGGCGGCGGGTCGACGGGCTCGCACTTGAGCGTCACCGGCCCGGGGGGAGGGGGCGGAGGCCTGGGCATCGGAACCAGCTCGAAATAGCAAACGAGGGCTCCAGTCCAGGAGGCAGGCTCCACAACGGACCAACGCTCCACCGTCACCGCCGCCGCGGAGAGGGTTTCCGCGCTCACCGTGGCGATGGCGCGCGCGAACACCGGGGCCTCGGAGGGGGTCCGGTAGGTCAGGCGCAGGGGCGTATCCTGGTCCACCACCCCCGTGGTCTGCGCGACGACGACACCGGAGTGGTCGAGGAGCTGGAGCGTCACGGTCTGGCTTTGGCCCGTGCGGACGCCCGTCTCCACCACCGAGGCCACCACCAGGTCGCGCGGCTCTCCGTAGCTGAAGGCCGTCTTCACCGCGCGGGTGACGGGGACCGACTGGCTCCAGGCCTGCCCTGCCCCTCCGGCCACTCCCATCAGGAGCGCCACCAGTCCTGCTCGCATCCACCGCCGTGTCTTCATGCCCAGCTCCGTTCTCATGAGGTCGCCCTTGGACTTCGGACCGCGCGCTTCACTCCAACCGGTTGACGAACGTGGCGCCGCGAAGCACCTGCCCGTCCGGCAACCGCGCTTCCACCTGCCACAGCAACGTCGTTCCCGGTTGCAACGGCGCCAGCACCTCGGCGGGCACCCGGTACTCACGCGTCTCCAGCGATTCCACGCGGTGGACCCAACTCAGGTCCTCCGTGGACAACCGCACCGACCAACGGGTTCCCTCGGGACCGCCGCTCCAGCGCAGCACACAGGCGTCGCGCTTGAGAGGCACCGCCTCTGGCACCTGGGAGACGACCGCCGCCGCATCGCCGCCACGCAGCCGCGGCACTTCGGGCTCATCCCGCATCACCACGCCCACGACGATGAGGGCCAGGGCCGCGGTCGCCGCCACACCCCACAGGGGCTGGCTCCACGCGAGGCGGAAGCGGCGCTTCTGCCGCGCGTCACCGTCTCGGCGCCGGGTGCGCGAACTGTCCGCTGGGGGCTCCACGGGAGGCGCGGCCTCCGCGGCGGAGCGCGTCAGCTCGTTCGCGAGCCGCCAGGCCGCCGCCCAGGCCGGGTCCGCCGCCACACGCTCGACGACCGCGCGGCGCTCCTCGGCGGGCAGCTCGCCGCTCACCGCGCGCCAGACGAGGTCCGCATCCACCGGCGCCTCCGCGCGCTCCACCGGGTCCTCGGCACGCACGGCGGCGCGCAGACGTTCTACGGCGGCATCATCGGGCTTCGTCTCGTCGCGTCCTCGCTCGCTCACGGCTCGAATCCCTTCGTGGAGAGGCACAGGCGCAGCGCGGCCAGGCCGCGGTAGATGAGGTTCTCGGTGCGCTTGTCGTCCCAGCCCAACAACCGCGCGGACTCCGGCACGCTGTGGCCTTGCAGGAACAGCGTCACCGCCAGCCGGCGGTCCTGGACCAGCTTGCGCAGACAGTCGCGCACGGCCTGGGCAATCTGGGAGCCGCCCGCGGCCTTCTCCGGGTCGCCCGATGCCACCGGCTGCTCGGGCAGCGACTCCACCTCTTCCAGTTGGACCTCACGTCGGCGTGACACGTTGCGCAACTCGTCCACCAGCGCCGTGTATGCGACGCGGTACAGGTAGGCGGAGGTCAACCGGCTGCGGTCCGGCTCGCGCCGCTGCAACTCCATGACGCGCATCATGGCCGTCTGCACCAGGTCATCGCGGCGATCGGCCATCCGGGGCGGACACACCCGGGCCACCGCACGGGCCAGGTCTTCTCGCAGCCGCTCCAGCACGTCCGAGGGGAGAGAGACCATGGCCTGTGCCGGCCTGTGTCGTGGCTCCACGTGGAAGTTCCTCCGAGGTGCATTCATGGTCATCGAAAGGTCCCTCCCACGGCAAGTGAGGTGGCAAACGTGAGGCGCCCCCTGGAAGGCGATGCGCTCCGCGATTCAGGGAGGCCGGACGACTACGGCAGGGCTGCATCCCAGACGAGGATGCGCGGCCGCGTGTCGGCGTCGGTGAGGCGCATCCGGCGCATGGCGGAGTCGAGTCCCCAAGTGAGCGTGGCATTGGAATGGGCCGTCGTGGGCGTCTTGCCACCCGAACGGAGGGCGGGATTTTTTCCCCTCACTTCACCCGTACGATTTCCGGCGAGTGCGTCTGGGTCGGGCGCTACGACAAGGCCCGGTGGTATCGCCTGGAGTGGCAAACCCACCGGGCCGCGGCCCCGCCATGCGCACCGGCACCAACAGGGACTTCTGACGCGGACAGCCCGGCGAGCAGGACGAAAACCGCTGGTCGCGAGGCAGCGGCCTCCGTCACTGGTTGGCCAGCGCCGTTCGCAGGCTGTCGAGCAGGTAGGAGTTGAGTTCCTCGCTCGACAGCTTGGGCTCCTCCCGGAGTCGGGCCCGGGCGAACTGCTGCCACTCGTGCAGCTCTCGCGGCGTCGGCTCGCGCTTCATGTTCGCCGGCATCCCCCGGTAGGCGTGGAACATGAACTCGTAGGCCTCCCGGATGAAGCGCTCGATGTTGAGCACCGCGGGCTTGCTCATGCCCGTCAGCTCGTTACGCACCGCATCCCGGATGGCGTACTTGAGCTCCTCCGGAGTGATGTCCGGGTTCTCCCGCCGCTTCTCCGCCGAGAAGGCGCGCCAGGACTGCATCTCCTCGTCCGTGGGGGCACGAGACGCTCCCAGGTAGCACAGCGACACCCAGCCAATGGACTCCATGATGAAGCCATCGATGTTCGCGGGAGACAGGGTGTCCATCCCCAGCGCCTGCGCCCGGATGGCGTCGGTGATGGCGTGTCTGAGCTCTTCCGGCGTCATCTTCGGGTTCTCGGCGAGCTTCGCGGTGGCGAAGGCACGCCAGTGCGCCATCTCCGCCGGAGAGGCGTGGCGCGTCTTGCCCTCGTAACACATCGAGACCCACCCGATGGCGTCTTCGATGAAGCGTTCGATGTTCGCGGGCGACGCGGAGTCCGTGCCTGTCATCTTCGCGCGGAGGGTATCGGTGATGGCGTACTTGAGCGCCACGGGAGACATCTCCGGGTCCTCCCGCAGCTTCTCCGCCGCGAAGGCGCGCCAGTACGTCAGCTCCGCTGGGGAGGCATGACGCTCCTTGCCCTGGTAGCAGAGCGTGACCCACTTCACGGCGTCATCGATGAACTTGTCGACGTTCTCCGGTGACGTCGAGTCCATCTTCATCACCTTCGCCCGCACCGCGTCGATAATGGCGTACTTGAGTTCGTCCGGCTGGATATCGGGGTTCTCCCGCTTCTTCTCGGCGGCGAAGGCGCGCCAATGGCGCATGTCTTCTTCGGTGGCGTTACGCGACGTCCCCTCGTAGCACCAGGTCACCCAGCCGATGGCTCCGGAGATGTACAGGTCGATGTTCTCGACCGTCGCGACATCCAGCCCGTCCCGCTCGAGCCGCAGCTCGTTCGCGATGGCGGCGCGGACCTGCTCGGCGGTGATTTTGGGGTCGTTGGCGCGAAGCTCACGCGCGAAGCCCAGCCACTTGGACCGCTCCGGTCCGCGCGGCCACCGGTCACCCTGGAAGATTTCCCGGTAGGCCTCATCGATGCAGCGCGCCATGCGCTCATCGGTCAGCAGGCCCAGCAGAGAGGGGAGCACCTCCCTCGCATGGGCCGCCTGCTGCAGGGCGTTGGAAGGGCCCAGGGACTCGATGTTGTAGTGGCGGGCAGCCGCGACCGGCGCGGCACGCTGGGCCGGAATCACCGAGCCGAGCAGGTCCACGAACGCGCGGGCGGAGTTCATGTCCGCCATGCTGCGGACCTTGGACGCGGAGACAGAAGGCAGACGCTCACCAATGCTCGTCATGAATCCCCCGGGCGAATGCGCTCTCATTGCCTCGGGTGGATTAAGAGGCCGGGCCGGGGGGCGATAGGCCCTCTCTCAAGAAATGGCATCTGCCGGCGCGGGCCCCCCTTCGTGGACTTCGTGGTGAAGGCGTTCAGGCGCCAGAACCGGGCTCGAAAGCGCTCCGCGGGTTGACCGCATCAACCGACGGACCGGTGCCTTCAGTCGCAGTACCTGTACATCGTCCCCAATGAGCATCCCGGGCGCTTGCCGGGCCCCTTGCAGAACGGTCCTTCCTTCTTCGCCTTGTCCTTGGCGATGACAGCCTGAAGGCTGTCTCCCTGGGTCCAGTAGAGGCACGCGTACACCGGCCCCACCGCCGGGCAACAACCGCAGCCACAGGCTTCATACGTATCGCCGACATCGGGCGGAGCGCCCTGGGCCGTAATGGGGTGAGGCATCGGGGCGTTACACCCCAACGTGAACGCCAGGAGCACTCGCAACGCACGCATGTGGGGACAATAGGGGGCACCGCGCGGGCGTGCCCATCCGCCAGTTGCCTGACAGCCGCTTTGCGGGTGTCACACCCATCCGGTATGGAACGCGCATGACTCGCCCGACCTCATCGACGGATTTCGATCCACAACTGGCCCCCCTCCTCCCGCCGCTGAAGGGGTATGTGCCCTTGCAGATGACGTTGGAGCAGCTCGAGCACTTCCGCCGGTTGAGCCATGTGACTCGGGAAACGCTGATTGGCGACGCGCAGGTCAGCTGCGTTGACTACAGCATCCCCGGATACCAGGGCGCCGAAATCGTGGTCTCGGTCATTGCCCGGCAAGGCCACTCGGTTCCCGGTCCCGCCGTCTATCACATCCATGGCGGCGGCATGGTGATGGGCACCCGCTTCGCGGGGGCGAAGCCGCTCGTGGATTGGGCGCTCCGCCATGATGCCGTCTGTGTCACCGTCGAGTACCGGCTGGCGCCCGAGCATCCAGCGCCCACCCTGGTGGAGGACTGCTACGCCGGCCTGGCGTGGATGGCGGCAAACGCGGACATGCTCCGGTTTGATCCGAATCAGTTGGTCATCTTCGGCGGGAGCGGCGGCGGAGGGCTCGCGGCGGGCACCACGCTTCTGGCTCGGGACCGGAAGGGCCCTCGGCTGCTGGGCCAACTTCTGCAATGCCCGATGCTGGATGACCGGAACGAGACGGAATCCGCACACCGATACGATGGCGTCGGCGTCTGGGACCGCACCAGCAATCTGACCGCCTGGAGAGCCGTGCTGGGAGACCGCTGTGGAGGCCCCGAGGTGTCACCGTATTCCGCGCCCGCGCGAGCATCGGACTTGAGCGGACTGCCTCCCACCTTCATCGACGTCGGAGGAGCGGAGACGTTTCGAGATGAAGCTGTCGCCTATGCCCGCGGAATCCTGTCGGCGGGTGGTGAGTGCGAGCTGCACGTCTGGGGCGGAGCCTTCCATGGCTTCTATGACATCGCCCCGCAGTCCGACCTGGCGCGCGCATGCATCGCGGCACGCGATGCGTGGATTGCACGGATGTTCGCCCGCGGCGCCATGAGCCCGTGTCCTCCGTAATGAAAATGAAGTTGGCTCAACGCGCTGCTGGCGGGCCGTGCATCTGAGGCGCCTGCCACACCGTCATCGTTGCCCTACGGCTCCCCCCTCTTGCTTCCAGGAAATCCCCCCATGTTCCATGCGCACCGCGTCCCACGAGTCCTGGTCTTCGCCCTGCTCCCGGTCCTCTCCGCCTGTTCCTCTTCCGAATGCACGGAGAACCGCGACTGCGCGTCCCGCGGACCGGACATCGTCTGTGTGGAGGAGACTTGCGTTCAGGCCGCCTTGCCCGACGCGGGAACCGTCGACGCAGGCGTGGAAGACTCCGGGGTGGACGCGGGTTCAACGGACCCGGGCTCGGATGACGGTGGCGTGGACGCAGGCTCGGGCGATGCCGGCGCTCCGGACTCGGGCACAGATGCTGGGAGTTCCGCGCCAGAGGCTTCGCTGCGCATCACGGAGATCAACCCGTACGTCCAGCAGGAACTCATCGAGCTGGTGGCCGTCACCGGCGGTTCACTGACGGGCATCTCCCTCAAGGAGCTCACCAACTCCGACTTCACCTTCACCTTCCCCCAGGGCTACACGGTGGAGACGGGCGCGGTGTTGGTCCTCCACCTTCGCGGCGCCTGCACGGATGCCCCTGGGAACCCGGCCTCCTGTGGCCAGGCCGCCCCATTCACCGCCGGGGCATGGGACTTCAGCATGCCGGGCTCGCTGAGCTACTCCGGCAAGGTCTTCGAACTCTTCGCGTCGGATGGCACTCCCATTGACGGCGTTCCATTCGTCCGAGCCTCCGGGGAGATGCCGTCCAACATCGTCGCCGCGGTCCAGCGCCTGCAGGCAGACCGGGTCTGGGACCCGACGCCTTGTGTGCATGACCTCCAGACCGGGTTCGCCCGTGACCGGTACTGCCGCAACATCGCTGTGGACTGGTCCAACATGAACGCGGACGCCAACGTCATGCGCATCGCCGGGGACTCGCCGCTGACGACGCCCGGGACTCGGTCGCAGTGGAGTGGCCCCCTGCCCTCACGCTGGGGCACCTACTAGCGAGGCCGGCTCCGGATGCCGCAAGGCGAGACCATGTCGCGGCACTGACGCTCGTATCATGCGCCTCGCATGACTCCCGCCGAGGCGCAGTAGGGGAAGAAGCCCATGCCGTAGCGCGTCTCGCCTTCTGAGGCCCCGCGTGCGGCATGGGCCCCCTGACAGGCGCCCTCATGTCGGCGAGACGGGGGCCGGTGCGTTGCCCTTGAGCAAGGTCAGCAGTCCGGCGAGCAGCCCGACCCCAGGCGAGCCACCCAGGAGCGCTGCCCCCAGGATGATCCGCTCGTAGTCGTCCCCTGTCGGTGCGCCCGACGCTTTGGGGCCACTGAACATCCACAGATAGGCGGATACGCCCACCACCACCGTGGCGGCTCCGGAAATCAGCAGGAACCACTTCCACGAGCCGCGCCCCTTTCTCACCGCGAACAGGTGGATGAGGAGTGACACGACCCCGAGCACGCCCCCGCCAAAGAGCGCCAGAAAGAAAGCCCCGATGACGAACATTCCCATGGCGCGGCATCCTAGACCTCCACCCCGCGTCTGGACACTGCGGGTCAGGGGGGAAGCCATCCACGTGGGGAGGCACGCATCTCACGATGACTGACAGCGTGCGCGACGATTTCCAGAGCATGGACGAGTTCGTGCTCCGCTCCCGAAACCCCGCTTCCCGTCGCCACCCGAACCTCAGCAACGCGAGCCCCGCGCGCGTCCCCGTGGTGCAGGACGCGCTGGATGGAGACAAGCTCCTCTCCCTCCGCCCGAGACGGACAGCGATGTCCATGGGGCCCCGTTCAACTCGCCAACGCGGCCGGTTACCACACGTAGTGCTACTCACGTGAAGAGCCCAACGCCGCGAAGCCCCACGGCTTGAGACTGTCTATTGATGGGTAGGAGTGCCGCGTCGTGACGAGCACCAGCCTCACGTGAGACTTCAAATTGGCGGCGCCCCGTCCGGCGGAAACCACACCGCCGGATTCGTCAGGTTGACGGCTGCGCATGACGTTCGCGCCTGCACAGCGATGAATGGTGGCGCGCCGGCCAGAAGCGCGCAGAACCGAGGGAGGCCTGCTCCCGCGAGGACTTCGTTCCACCACCCAGCCCACCCAACTGAGCCGCGGTCAGTCAGGCGCGGAGGGCCCGCGATCTTTTTCCGACCGACCGATGATTTTCGGCGGCCATGGCGGTCCAACCCTCAAAACCGCTTCACGGAGAACCCCATGACCACGGCGACCCCTACCGAACTCCAGCACGTCACCCCGGCAACCCGCCTGCTGTCGGGCGCGCAGTCCTCCTCGAAGAAGGCCCTGTGGACGGGACGCGTCCTAAGCGGCATCGCCGTCCTCTTCCTGCTGTTCGATGCCACCGGGAAATTGCTCCAGATTCCCGAGGCCCGGCAGGGAACGGTGGAGCTCGGCTACCCCGTGAGCGTGCTCTTCGGCTTGGGAGTCGTTCAGTTGGTGTGCCTCGCGGTGTATCTCATTCCCCGGCTCTCGGTGCTGGGGGCCATCCTGTGGACGGGCTATCTCGGAGGCGCGGTCGCCACCCATGTCCGGGTCGGCAACCCGCTCTTCTCCCACATGCTCTTCCCCGTCTACGTCGCGACGCTGCTCTGGCTGGGGCTCTGGCTGCGCGACGCGCGGCTCCGCGCCGTCCTGCCGGGCCGGGCCACGTCGCCAAAGGCTTCAGGCCGCCCTGGCGCGGAACCGTAGCCCGCTCTTCCCGCCAGGCCCCTGGCTGCCTGGTTCCGAGAGAAGAACGGCCCCTGGGCTCGTGAGGCAGGAAGCCCGGGCTCGTCCTCTTCGCCCTGAACGGGATACTACGGCCACTCCATACAATTGGTGCCTCGCTGCACAGCGATTGGCGATGGCGTGCTGTGTTCCGTTCGAGAGGCGAGCCTCTGTCCGATGTCCGGCACGACCCGGCCGCCGGATGAAGCGCGGGCTTTCCACTCGACTCGAGGCACGCGATGTTCAATTCCGTTCTATCCCCCAGGAGAGAGTCGCATGCGAACCCTGTCAATGCCCCTCATCGTCGCCGCCCTCCTAACTGGCTGCAGCCAGACCCCAGACCCCACGCCAACGCCCCAAGACTCAGGCGTCCCGCAGCAGGACTCGGGCGTCCCGCCGGATGACGCTGGCGTCCCTCCAGATGACGCGGGTGTTCCGCCGGACGACGCGGGTGTTCCGCCAGAAGATCCGCTTCCCACCGGCCCCCCGGTCCCGCAGGGCCCGCCCAACGTGCCCGAGTTCGATCCAGCCTTCCCCGGGCAGACACGCGTCCCGGCCATCCAGACGCAGACGCCCATCCAGGTCACCGAGATTGCCTCGGGCTTCAGGAATCCCTGGGCCATCGCCTTCCTGCCAGACCAGCGCATGCTGGTGACGGAGAAGCCCACCGGCTCGCTCTACATCGTCACGCCGCAGGGCGCGAAGTCTCCCGCCGTCGCGGGGCTGCCCTCCGTGGATGGCCGTGGCCAGGGGGGCCTGCTCGACGTGGAGGTCGGCCCCGACTACGCGCAGAGCCAGCTCATCTACTGGACCTATTCCGAGCCACGCCAGGGCGGCAATGGGCTCGCGGTGGCGCGTGCGAAGCTCGTGGACGGTGCGCAGCCTCGCGTGGAGGACGTCCAGGTCATCTTCCGCATGATGCCCACGCTCGAGTCGACGCTGCACTCGGGGGGACGGCTGGTGTTCACCCCCGACGGCAAGCTGTTCGTCACGCTCGGGGAGCGCTCCATCCTCGCGGGCCGGGTGCAGGCTCGGGAACTGAACAGCCACTTCGGCAAGGTGGTCCGCATCAATCCCGACGGCTCCGTGCCCCTGGACAACCCCTACGTGAACACCGAAGGGGCGAAGCCGGAAATCTGGTCCGTGGGCCACCGCAACGTCCTGTCGGCGGCGCTCGACAGCCAGAACCGGCTGTGGACGGTCGAAATGGGACCGCGCGGGGGTGACGAGCTCAACCGCCCCGAGGCCGGCAAGGACTACGGCTGGCCCACCATCGGGTATGGCGAGGAGTACTCCGGCGCGCCCATCCACGAGAGCCCTCGGGGCCCAGGCATGGAGCAGCCCGTGTACTACTGGGACCCGGTCATTTCTCCCTCGGGGATGACCATCTACTCGGGGGACCTGATCCCCGAGTGGCGGAACAACGTCTTCATCGGAGGCCTGTCCAGCCAGGCGCTGGTGCGGCTCATGATGCGGAATGACCGCGTGGTGGGCGAGGAGCATCTCCTCAAGGACCTGGGCGTGCGCATCCGCGAGGTGGTGCAGGGCCCCGACGGAGCCCTCTACCTGCTCACCGACGCCACCAACGGAAAGCTGCTCAAGGTCACGCCGCGCTGAAGTCACCGCCGGCCACGGCCTGCTCCACGCTCCCCGAGCGACTCGGTCCTCGGGGGGCGCGGAGATCACAACACAGCCCCTCTCCGTCCAATCCGTCCGCATTCCGGAACCGCACCAACTCCCGGGGTGTCTGGGGCCCGCGTCGAGCCCTCAACCCCGGAGTTTCCATGACGATGAGACTCGCCGTCGGCGCCCTGCTGCTGCTCTGGGGCTGCGCGACGCCTCCCGCCACCCCGCAGCGCCCCCTTCCCGCGAAGGCAGGGCTCGTCTTCCTGGAGAATGACTGGGAGGGAGCGCTCCGGGCGGGGCGGGAGGGCCGGCGGCCCGTCCTCGTGGAGGCGTGGGCCCCCTGGTGCCAGTCGTGCCGGTCCATGCGCGCCACGGTGCTGACGTCCTCCGCCCTGGATGAGTGGGCGGACCGCTTCGTCTGGCTCGCGGTGGACACGGACGCGGACACCAGCATGGCCTTCCTCCAGCGATACCCGGTGGACACGTGGCCCACCTTCTTCGTCCTGGAGCCAGAAACGGGCGCCGTCCTCGCGCGCTCGTTGGGTGCGGTGTCCCTCCCCCAGTTCCTGGGCTTGCTCGAGCAATCCGAGCGGACCTTCCAGCAAGGCCGCCTGGGCACGGAGGTGCTGGCCCGGGCGGATGCGCTCGCCCTCTCCGGTCAGCACGTTGAAGCCGCGGTGACCTATCAGCGGGCCCTGGAGCAGTTGGCCCCCGAGGACGCGCGACGCGCGGGCGCCCTCGTGTCCTGGAGCAAGTCGCTGGCCGCCACGGGCGCCTCCGCGGACTGCATGCGCGTGGCCGCGAGGGAGCTGCCGAAGCTCTCGCGCGCGGACGATCGCACGCGGCTGCTGTACGTGGGCATGGGCTGCGCGCTGGACACGAACACCGATGAGGCGCGGGCGGTGCGAGGCCAGTTCGCCGAGGAAGCAAACCGGGCCCTGGGTGCTCCCGAGACCGAGCTGACGCCGCTTCAACGCTCGTCGCTCTACGAGCTGGCTTGCGAGGCCCGTGAGGCGTCCGGGGACGAAGCGGGGCTGCGCGACCAGGCGCGGACCTGGTGGGCGTTCCTCCAGCTCCAGGCCACTCACGCGAATGGGGCCGAGGAGCGCGCGGCGCTCGATTCGCATCGGGTGATGGCCACCGCGCTGTTGGACCAGCCGGACGCCGCCATTCCCCTCTTGGAGCGCAGCGAGCGGGAGCTGCCCGGGGACTACAACCCGCCAGCCCGGCTCGCGACGCTGTACCTGATGGCCGGGAGGAAGGATGAGGCGCTGACGGCGAGCAAGCGGGCCCTGGCCCTGGCCAAGGGCGTCTCCCGAGGCACTGTGCTCGCGGGCCATGCGCGCATCCTCATGGCACATGGCGAGCGGGCACACGCGGAGCGACTGCTGACCGAGGCATTGAGCGAAATGGACCGGACGCCAGGCATTCCGCAGGACCATCTCCAGCGAAAGGTCCTCGAACGAACCCTCGCGAGGCTTCGCGCGAGCAACGGTGCGTCGCCGAAGTGAACGGCGAACGGAAGGCCGCCATGACTCGGCGCTGAGGGCTCCGCCTTACCGGGCTGGGGACGGGCGGCCAGGCGGACGGGCCCACACCATTTCGCCCGAGCCTGACCTGTTTCGCCTACGCTGCCCGCCGTCTCCTGAAAGGCCGGTGTCCGTCGCATGGGTGGTCGTGTGCTCTCTCCAGTCCTCCTCGTCGGTGCGGGAACGGGGGAGGCCACGTGCGGCATCCTGTACCTCGCGGGCTACCTGCGGCGCGGCGGCATCGAGGCCTTCGTGCGGCTGTACGACGGGGATGAGACCGAAGCCGAGGTGACACGCACCTTCGAGAGCCTCCTGCGCCGCGTACGCCCGAAGCTCGTGGGCATCAGCCTCAAGTGGTTCCACCACGTGGACCGCGCGCTGCTCATCGCGAGGACGGTGCGGCGGCTCGACCCCTCCATCCGCATCGTCGTGGGAGGCAACTCCGCGTCGTACTGGTGGAAGGAGCTGAGCGGCTACGACAGCATCGACCACATCGTGCTGGGCGACGGCGAGGTGCCACTGCTGGCGCTGTGCAATGGCGAGGAGGCGCCGCCCAACGTCGTGACGAGGAGTCCGGACGGCCGTCCGCGCCGGCTGCCGCTGGAGTACGTGCAGCGCGCCACGAACACGGACGACATCTATTACTCGCACTTCAACGACATCTTCCTCAGCCAGATGGACCAGCACTCGTTCTCCGGCTGGGTCGCGCCCGGCAAGGGGTGCGGTGAGAACTGCCTGTATTGCGGCGGGGCGCGAGGCAATCAGAAGGCGGACTTCGGGCGCGCGAAGCCCTTCCTGCGCGCCGAGGAGAACGTGCGCCGCGACCACCAGGAGATCGCCGGGCGGACGTGGCAGATGCGCTACGACTTCGCGGGCAGCACCGCCGGTTTCCTGAGCAGCACCTGGGCGGGCGTGGACCTCTCCCGCCACTGCTGCACGTACTTCCTGTGGGGTGTGCCCCGGGTGGAGCTGGTGGCGGCGCTGGCCGCGACATTCCAGCGCGTCTACATGGTCATCGACATCGGGTGCTTCTCCGAACAGCAGCGGCTGGAGCAGATGGGCCGGGGGCTGCTCAAGCCCTGCGCGAAGGACCGCGAGTTGCTGGAGGTCATCGACGCCTGCCGCAAGTACCCCAACCTGGACATCGAAATCTCCGGCATCGGAGGCCTGCCCTTCGCGAGCAAGGCCACCCTGGCGGAGGAATTGCGGCTCGTGGAGCGCATCATCGGCCTGGACTGCGTGGTGGGCTACCAGCGGCTCGAGGCGCAGCCTGGGGCACTGGTGACGCAGCACCCCGCGCGCTTCGACATGGTGACGGAGGCGAAGACGTTCGCGGAGTTCCTCGACTACTTCGAGCGCCGCGAGCCCGGTGACGTGTCCGTGCCGATGATTCGCTTCCGCGACGCGGGCCTGGAGGCGGCGGTCCAGCACACCTCCGACCGGGTGGACGCGCTGGCCTGGAAGCACCGCGACACGCGCAAGAGCGTCGCCATCCAGGGCAGGACGCGGCTGCGCAACACCGCTCCCTGGACCCAGCGCTTCACCCTGGGGGAGTGGCTGGGCAGCCACCGCGCCCCCGCGAAGCTCGCGGGTGAGGCGGTGACGGTCCTCCGCTCCGTGGATGGTATCACGATGAGCTGCGCCCCTTCTGTCAGCCCGAAACGGTTCTCCGACCCCACGCTCACGCAGGGCGAGGACGGCGCCATCCTCCTGGCCGCCCTGGCTGCCTTCGAGCACCCCACGACGGTCTCCAGCGCCGTGTCGAAGCTCGGCGCGAAGGCGCGGCTCGACCCGCATTCCGCGCGAGAGGTCATCGACCACCTGGTGGACGGACGCTTCCTCCAGCCGGCGTGAGCTTTCGCACCGAGGGGACGGCTTCACGCGACTTCGCGAGCCCCGGACGGCAAGACGGGGCTCGACTGATTCCTCGCCCGGGGAACGGTGGGGCGAATAAATCGGCCGGAAAAGGCCATGTCACATGCGGCACCGGCTGCGTCGTCCTGACGTTGAACGCAGGCACTTTCGCCCTGCACGACACTCAGGAGCCGCCCATGAAGCCCCGGATGAACGCGTTCGCCGTCGCCCCCGATGCGATGAAGTTGACGCTCGATTACGGCCAGAAGCTGCTGGAGCTGGGCCTGGAGAAGAGCCTCCAGGAGCTGGTGAAGATCCGCGCATCGCAGCTCAACGGCTGCGCGTTCTGCATCCACATGCACACCCGGGACGCCCGCGCACATGGGGAGACCGAGGAGCGCATCTACCTGCTGGACGGTTGGCGCGAGTCGCCCCTGTACACCGAGCGCGAACGGGCGGCCCTGGCCTGGACGGAGGCCCTGACGCACGTCTCCCAGACGCACGCGTCCGATGAGGACTACGCTGCCCTCGCGCCGCACTTCTCGGAGCAGGAAATCGTGCATCTCACCCTGCTCATCGGGATGATCAACACCTGGAACCGCATCTCCGTGGGGTTCCGCTCCATTCACCCCGTCACCACTCCCCGCACCGAGGCCGCCTGACGTGAATCCCGCTGACGCCTTCGACCCGCTGCGCCCCCGCTTGCTCCGCATCGCCTACCGGATGCTGGGCATCGTCGCGGAGGCAGAGGACGTGGTGCAGGAGGCGTACTTGCGCTGGCACCAGACCGACCGCGCCGCCGTGCGCGACGCCGAGGCCGTGCTTGTCCGCACGGTGACGCGGTTGTGTCTGGACGTCCTGAAGTCCGCCCGCGTACGCCGCGAGGAGTACGTGGGCACCTGGCTTCCGGAGCCCATCGTCGATGCGGTGGAGGGTGATGACTTGACGCTGCCCCTGATGATGGCCCTGGAGCGGCTGTCCCCGCTGGAGCGAGCCGCCTTCCTCCTGCACGACGTGTTCGGCATGGACTTCGAGGAGGTGGCGAAGGCCATGGGCCGGGCCCCTGCCGCGTGCCGCCAGCTCGCCAGCCGCGCACGGGCCCACGTGCGCGAGGCTCGGCCGCGATTTCCCGTGTCGGAAGCACAGGGCAGTGAGCTGGCCTCGGCCTTCTACGCCGCGTCCCGGAGCGGGGACATGGGTGCGCTCCAGGCGCTCCTGGCCCAGGACGTCGTCGTGTACTCCGACGGTGGCGGCAAGGTGAAGGCGGCCCTCAACCCCATCTACGGTCAGGAGAAGACGCTGCGCTTCTTCGAGGGCTTGCTGCGCATCACGGGCGTGAACGCCTCGCAGCGGGTGCACGAGGGATTCATCGACGGACTGCCCGCCTTCGTCACCCTGGAGAAGGACGGCACGCTCCAGACGACGGCCCTGGGCATCGAAGAGGGCCGAATCGCCACAATCTACGTCACTCGCAACCCCGACAAGCTCCAGGGCATCCGCGGGCTCGTGGGAGACAAGCTGCCGCCCTGACAGGGGCCACGGTTTCAGGCGTTCGTTCAAGGCGCGACGAAGCACGCATGGATGCGCCCGGCGTCTGTCCATTCGCCCGCTTCGGCAGGAATACCGCGTTGCGACCACCCGCCCCCGCCGTGGACCCTGCCGCCGGACTGATGTTGCAAGGGGGCGAATCATGCGTGGACTGTCAAAGCAAGCTTGTGGCTGGAGCGCGTTGCTCCTCGGGGGGCTCCTCTCTCTGGCGTGTGGCGGTGAAGCGGAGCTGTTCGAAGGCAACTCCCCTTCGAGAGAGGACGCCGAGGCCGGGCTTCATGGTCCGGGGAGCCAGGGGCCCTACCCGAACTGGACGACACCGACCTTCGCGACGGATGCCCAGGTGGCCGAGGACGGAAACCAGTTCTTCGTGGCCTGGTCCGACGGCCGCCCCGGCCGCTTCTACGCCGCGCGCGTCTCGAAGAATGGCCGGCTGCTGGACCCGGATGCCATCCCCCTCAACCCCGGTTTTCGACCCGACGCCTACTACCATGCGACCGCGTTCGATGGCCGGCAGTTCCTCGTCGTCTGGACCGGAGACACCTCCATCTTCCTGACGCGTGTCAACCGGAACGGGACATTGGATGGCCCGCCGGTCACGCTCTTCACCCCCACCGACCACCAGCCCGCGGGCTCCCCGGGCATCGCCTGCCACGACCGCAAGTGCCTGGTGGCGTGGATTGGCTTCGGCGGAACCGCCACTGGCGCGGTCCGCGGCATCACCCTGAACACGGCGAAGCCGGGCTTCGACGTCCAGGAGGTCTTCATCTCCAACCAGTTGTCTGCCATCAACTCCTATGGCGTCGCGGTGGCCTGGTCCCATGACCGGTATCTGGCGACATGGACGGACTCTCGCTTCGGCGGCCAGGACATCTTCGCCGCGAGAATCCGGCGCACGGGCGCGGTGCTCGACCCGGACGGCTTCGTCATCTCCGCTGCACCGGGCAATCAGAACTTCTCGGCGGTGACGGCGACGAAGCAGGGCTTCTTCGTCGCCTGGAGCGACGCACGCAATGGCACCCCCGACATCTACGGCGCCCGGGTGAAGGACGGGACGGCGAACGTCCTGGACCCCAGCGGCATCCCCATCGCCACCTCGGGCACGAGCGACATCACGCCCAAGGTCGCCTCCGAGGGCCACCAGGTGCTCGTCACCTGGAGCGCGCTGACGGCCGACACCGGCCGCGTCCGTGGCGCCCGGGTGAAGCTGAACGGGAACGTCCGTGACCGCCACGGCTTCGCCATCTCCCGGGGCGCGGCGGCTCGCCAGCTCGTGTCCGGCAACGTGGCCTATGCCAACGACAAGTACTTCGTCGTCTACGGGCGTGCCCCCGTGCTCGATGAACCGCCCTACCAGGTCATCGTGGGGACCCGCGTGAAGCAGGATGATGTCTTGGACATCCCAGCCATCCGCATTTCGCACGCGCCTTCGGTCGAACAGCTCGTGCCGTGACGCGCGCCCTGGGTCAGGCGTTGTAGGTCCGCTGACTCATCGTCCGGGGCGAGCACGTTGGCGGCGTCATCGCGCTCGTCATGGTGTAACCGTGCACCCGATGAGCGCGCTCGCGCTGTAGCATGCCGGGATGTTCCATGGACTCATCCTGCTCATTCCGGCGAAGGCGGACCCGGAGCGGGACGCCGTCGCGCATGCCTGGGAACTCGGGGGCGGCACAGTGCTGCGGCTGGACCGCTTCTGGAGCCCGCCCGACGTCCCCCCGGCGAGGACCCGCCTCTATGGCAACGACGCGTTCTGCCTGGTGCTGGCCCAGAAGCTGGGCCTCACGCTCGTGTCGCCTCCAGATGACCTGCTGCTGGACGTGGACCCGGCCTGGTTGAAGCGCGAGGTGCATGGCTCCACGCTGGAGCGCATCGTCACGGAGCCGTTTCCACGCTTCGTCAAACCGCGGGTGCCCAAGGTCTTCCGCGCGGCCGTGTGGAGCGGGCCGGAGCCGCTCACCGCGGAGTGCCGGGGCCTCGCACCGGAGACGCCCGTGCTGTCCTCGGAAGTCGTGACGTTGCGCGCGGAGGCCCGGGCGTGGGTGCTGAACGGACACGGCGTGACCTGCGCGCTGTACGAGGGCGACGGCGACTTGACGGAGGCACGGGCGTTCCTCGACACCGTGGCGCGGTCGCCCATGCTGCCTCGCACGTGCGTGCTGGACGCGGCCTGGGTGGAGGGCCGGGGCTGGGCGCTCCTGGAAGCCAACGCCGCGTGGGGCGCTGGGCTCAACGGCTGCAACGCGGCCGAAGCCGCCCGCTGTATCGCCGAAGCCACGCGCGCCTGAGCCGCCTCACTTCCAGGGGCGACGCGTGGCCTACGCGCCCGTCCACGGGTCGCGTTGAACGCGGAGGCCTCAGCGGCTGAACATGGCCTTGACGCGCAGGTCGTTCTGCTGACGGACCTCGGCGACCTTCGTCACGTCGGCAGCGGCCAGGGCCTTTGGGAGCTTATGGCAGTGACGCCCTCGACGCCGCGTGCGTTCGCTAATGAAATGTCATGCCCCAGAGCCTTGAGGTGCCGCGCCAGGGTCGCTCCAAGGTTCCCTGCGCCGATGATTCCGATGTTCATGGGACGAGCAACCTGATGAGGCGTTCCTTGGCTCGCTCGTCATTCCATCGCGCGCCCCTGCACCTGTGAGAGCAGTGCGCCCGTGGACAGGTCGAAGATGCGCGCGGGCATGTCGTTGGCAAGCATGACGAGCGCCTCGTTCCGCGGGCCACGGAGAAGGCCGGGAACGGGAGAGGGAACTCGTGCTGAAACGCTCCCGTCCCTGCATCAAGGACGCGCACGCTGAGATGACGGGTGCCGCCGCCACGGGGAGGACCCTGCTGGGAGCAGGTGGCCAGGTCGACGCGCCCGAGCGCCCCCGGCATGGCTCGGTGCATCAATCACACATGCGCCATGAACAATTACAGCAACACATCAAGAGGTTGTCTCTGCCGCGCGGGCTGGCAAGGCTGTGCCCCATGACACACAAGCGGCTGAAGAGGATTGGCATGGTGGGCGGGGGCGCCATGGGGTGCGGTATCGCGCTCGAGCTCGCCATCGCCGGCAGGCAGGTGGTGCTCTACAACACGCGCGCCGACAGCAGCGAGCGGGCGCGCGCGAAGCTGGAGCGAGATGCATCGCTGATGGTGGAGACGGGCCTGCTCGCCCCGGAGCAGGCTCCCGCCGCGCTCGGACGCATCCGCCGAACCACAGTGCTCGCCGAGGCCGCCGTGGAGCAGGACCTGGTCATCGAGTCCATCCCCGAGGACCTCGCCCTCAAGCGGCAGCTCTTCCGCGAGCTGGACCAGCTCGCGGCCCCCGACACCCTGCTCGCCACCAACACCACCGCGCTGAGCGTGACGGCCATCGCCCAGGACTGCACGCGGCCCGAGCGCGTCCTCTCTGCCCACTACTACCTGCCCGCGCACCTCATCCCGCTGGTGGACATCATCCCCGGCGAGAAGACGTCCCCCGACGCAGTGGAGACGGTGCGGCGGTTCATTGAGGAGCTGGGCAAGTCGCCGGTGGTGTTCTCCAGGGACGTGCCGGGCTCGGTGGGTCCGCGCCTGCAGCAGGCCCTCATCGGCGAGGCCATCCGGCTGGTGCACGAGGGCGTGGCCACGCCGGAGATGGTGGACCGCGTGCTCACCCAGGGCGTCGGACGGCGCCTGGGCGCTTCGGGTGTCTTCGACCGGCTGGACCTGGTGGGGTTGGACTTCATGACGGCCCTCCTCCGCGGCACCGGCCGCCCCGTGCCGCCCGTGCTCGCGCAGAAGGTGGAGCGGGGCGAGCTGGGCCAGAAGACGGGCCAGGGCTTCTACACCTGGACGCCCGAGTCCACCGCCGCCTACGAGGAGCGCATGGCCCGCCACCTCGCCACCCAGCTTCGTGAGGACCGGGCGGCGGGCCGCCTCCGCACTCCCACGGCGGAGCTGGCGGAATGAGGGCGGAGACCGTCCTGCTGGATTCGGCGGTGCTCTCAGACTTCCTGGTGGACGCCATCCGCGAGTACACCACGTGCACCCCGGAGGTTCCGCCCCGGAGCTGGGCCGTCCTGCTGGGCCGCGTCGGCGGCGACGCCATGCGCGTGGAGCGTGTTCGCTTCGCAACCAACGTCCGCGAGACGGATGAGGGCGTGCTCCAGGAGTTCGACACCACCATCATCCCCCGCTTTGGTGCCTGCTACGCCAATGGGCGTCGTGGCTTCTGGTGCGAACCGCAGGAGTTGCTGCGAATCACCACCGAGGCTGAGGCCCAGGGACTGGAAGTGCTCGGCTCCATCCACCTGCACCCGGACTGGCACCGCATCGGCCCGCCCCACGAGCGCGGCCTGCGCGTCAGCCAGGAGCCCACCCCCATGGACCGACACCTCTTCCAGGGCAGCGGCTGGCCGCTCAACATGATTCTCTACCTGGAGAGACGCGAGGGCCGGCTCTATCACTCGATCGGAGCGTGGGCTCCGCCCGATGACCAGGAGGCCGGTGCGGGCTGTCGCGCGCTGGCCATCCGCGTGGAGACTCCGGAGCGGTGAACCGTAACCGTCGGTGCCCATGGCGAATCTCACCCGCGCTCCGCTTGCCGTCACCACCTCCAGCAAGGACTCGGCCGCGGCGCGCGCCATCGGCACCTGCACCGGCAACAGCCGCACCGGCTCGGCTCGCGTCTTCCCAGACCGTCGCCTACGGTACACCCACGACTGTAACGTGCTCAGTCGCACGCCTCTCGCTGACGCGAACTCCCGCTGCGCCTGCCCACTGGCCTCGAACGCTTCCGCGACGCGGCCCCACTCCTGCTTCTCCACCTGCTTCGACATGCCCGAAGGCGCCCGCCGCTACCGCCACCCCCGGCAATCCCTCGCCGCGCGTCGTTGGCCGGACGGATACAGCGCCGGGGCGAGCCCATGGACTGCGATGGGGTGGTTCAAACCTCGTCGAACTTGCCACCGAAGATGCCGTTCGCCTCGAGGGCATCCTTGATCTCCTCGTCAAGGATGATGGGCTGCGGCCACCCCCAAAGTCGAAACACGCGAGCCCCTGTCACCTTGGCCTTGTCGATACGCAAGCCAATGACGGAGCGATACTCGCCAGCCCGGTCCGCGTGAAGCT
The DNA here is from genome assembly GCF_006547355.1 of Myxococcus sp. AB036A. Taxonomy (NCBI): domain Bacteria; kingdom Pseudomonadati; phylum Myxococcota; class Myxococcia; order Myxococcales; family Myxococcaceae; genus Myxococcus; species Myxococcus sp. AB036A. The sequence continues at coordinate 111,558 of NZ_VHLC01000005.1, forward strand.
CTTCGTCAGCAGAAAACTTCTGCACTTCCCTGCATGCAGCCTCGTCAATGCAACGAAGCTCTCGTGCAATATTCAGAATAAAAAACGGCCTTATCTGCCCGTCCACGTCGACCGGGAAAAGCTGCACGTCGTCGGGGGCCATCTCGCGAAACACTGACGCGACTCGCTCACTGACAACCGGCGTTAGCCCAGTTCCTGCAAACCCGATATCGAGTGGTTCCCCAGGTTGCTCGATCGGAATTCGCAAACGCTCGTGTAGCTCGACCGGCTTCCCTTGAACGAATAGCCAAGGGTCCTCGATTTGCTCTCCTCTCGTGTTGACAGGATCATCGAGACGCCACCGCCCGCCCTTGACATACACGTCCATTTTCAAACCATAGAAGTGCCGTTCCATGACCTAATTCCGAGCCCCCTTCGTGATGAGGACGCGCAGTTCCGACCCCTCCATTACGAGTTCCCGAGCAATCTTGGCAAGCTCTTCCACCAGCGAGGCATGGCAACGCTCAACTCCACGGCATCGGCCTGTCGCCTGATTAATGCGCTCGAAGACGGCTTCGTGATACTCACGCGGATGCGGCCCCTTATGCCCCCTGATTCGCACAAGATTCTCGGGATCATCTAGCTTCATTCCCGCACGTCTAAAAATTCGCTCAAACTCTGGCGTCCACGGGCCACCGGTCACATCGGAAACAGTGTTCTTATCCGTGCAGATGTGATGCACATTGCCATCGGGGTCGCCCCGGATTCCCCCGACAGCGCCCACCGCAGCCCCAGTGCCCTCGCCTGCGCCCATCGCGACTGAGGCAACTGCCGTCGGTGCGAGTGCCACGTTCAGCATCCCAGCCGACGAAATCGAGATCGCCTGAACCTCCCCCGCCAGCGCGCCCGATAGCTGGAAGCCCCCCTCAAGCTGCGCCCGGGAAGCAGCCTGAGCAAAGCCCGGCATCTTCGGTCCCTGTGCCGCCATCGCGCTCGTCCCGCCCAGCGCCGACAGCGCCACGATCACCAGAACGCGGGCTCCGTTGTCCCCCAGCACCTTCCCGAAGCGATGCCCGGCCCTCTCCAGGTCCGCGAAGCCCGCTGCGTCACGGGATTCGTCGAGCAAGCGCAGAAACCCCTGCCCGAGCTTCCACACAGGCCCCGTCCCGAGATAGGCGATGAGAGAGGCCGTCAGGGCAATCGCGATGACCTTCGTAATGGGCTCGGGCGCGACCAGCATCACGAGCGCCGTCCCAATCATCGTCGTCACCATCGCCCGCAGAGCAGCAGGGTTCACCATGTCGCGAATCGCGTCCTCGACGCCCTCCCACACCGTGTCGAGCGCGAAGTAGAGCGCGAGCATCCGCCGCTCCGAGGGGCCCAGCGAAAACCCACCGGACAGCATGCTCAGGCAGCTATGGGGCTCGTCCTGCCGCTGGCAGATGCGTTCGTATGCCGAAGGAAATGACCTGCCTTTTGCGCCGTCAACGAGCCCTCCGGAAGACGCGAGCAACGAGCGGCGACCGTCCTCTTCAACCTCCCTGAAGGCGACGTCGAGCCTCATGTCGAGCACGAGTTGCGCGACAGCACGTTTGAACTCGTCTTTGCCTATCTCGACAGGGTCGGACTCAACTGGGGTGAAGGCGATTGGTTCTCCGCGCCCAGCGTGCAGATGCACGACACGAGTCGACGCGCACCCGCTCGCAAGCAGCAACAGTGCAGCCATTCCTAATGCTCTCATGTGGCCCCGGGTCAGCCGTCAGAACACTGACAAGCGATAAGCGACATAGCAGGCGGGTCTGACGACCTCAGCCATCCAAGTCACAAACCTCAACCCCTGTGAATTACACAGACCCACCGCTCAGCACGACAGTTGTTTGTGGGCCCATTCCAGAAATACCGAATGCAACCCCTATGGCAATACGACGAACCTTGATCGGCGTCCCCCTGTGGGCTGCCCCTAAAATTCTCCGATTAGGGTGAACCCCATTGGGTGGGCGGCAAAGCGCACGCGCGGCATAGCTGGAAGTCGGAAGCCATTGCACAATGCGGGGTGGGCCATTGAGCAGCCCCACGCAAACCACTGCTCACTCGCTCAATCGACGTATAGCGCGATGCCCAGATGCAGTGGCGACAGCAACAAGCACGAATCCGTTTACACCCACCAAGGGTCATCTTCGACCATTACGTGTGGCCATCCCGATCACACCCATCACCCTACAACGCAATCATCCACACACGGGCAACGGACTTGAACTCACATTCACGTTCGACTACGTACGCAATCTCACTCACAGGAGATCTGGATGGCCAACCCAGTCCGCTTCGCATTCACCCAACCAAGCTCACCGGGCGTCGAGTTCATCATCGAACTGACGGACGAAAACACGATTGCCCATGCACGAAGGATTCTCTCAGGCGAAGAGAAAAACGAGATTCACGTGCATGGACGAATCATCAAGAGGACCCAGCCATACAACCTGAAGTTCTCATTCCATTTGGACCCAGCCACCATCCGGTTCTTCGAGATTGCCATCGAGGTCTGCGACGCGAACATGGTATATGTGGAGGACCATTTGGATGAGGCGGGCGGCGCGTTCCTGCCGGGGGGACACTGGTGCCCGTGGGACTCCAAACTGACGCGTGAGGTGACTTGAGGTAAGAAGGCGGCCGAGTGGCTGCGGTGTGTGCAGTTCACGGCGTCGCGAGGTCCCAGACCAACCGTGCTGATTCCGCAGCCGCCACCCTCAGTTCGCAAGCTTCGCAACGGAGCCCCCGGTCCCCTGTGTCGGCAGGGAAGTTGTCGCCTCGGCGGACCTGCCTCACTCGTGCCTCGCTCACCCGCCTTGACGCACTGCCGAATGTGGCCTTGCAGCAGGCGTGCGAGTCGTTCGGATGACGGCGCTGGCATCGCGCCTTCTCGTAGGCGCGGGCGACGCCAGGCCGTTCACGTAGGTAGTCGCGGAACGCGAGGTGCCGAGAAATCTCCCGAGAGCCGTCGCCATCACATGAAGGTGGACGAGACGCTCTCGAGTTCTCGGATCGTCCTTGGTGCAGTAACGCCGGCCCGGTAGGCCGAGTTCTCCCCACCACGCATGGCTGAGCGCCGCAAGCATGCCCCACGTGGGCAGGTCGACCCGGGAGAACTCCGCGATGAGCCCGCGCGCGAACCTCCGCCGAGGCGCGTCGATGCGCTCGATTCGCATCCCGGGCTCGATTCCCATACGGGCGGCGACACGCCCCCCGCTTGACTCGCGTCACCATCACCTTCCCTCCGTTCGACCGGACGGTGAAGCCGAGGGGCTCCACGGTGACGGACACGGGGGCTGCCGTGAGCGGCCATGCGCAAGTACAGGGGCCTGCCAGAGCGCCTGGCAGGGCGCATCAAGCCTGCTAGGGTTGAGTCATCCTTCACGGAGGTGGCACCGATGTCGATCTACGAAATGACCGTTCCCTGCTTCGCGCAGATGCTGCGCGCGTTGCAAGGTTTCCTGAAGAAGGGGGAGGCGCACGCTCGCGAGCTGGGCTGCGACTCGAAGAACCTGCTCCAGTCGCGACTGGCACCCGACATGTACAATCTGGCCAGCCAGGTGCAGTTCGCCTGTACCCAGGCGCAGGAAGCAGTGCTGCGGCTTGGCCAGCAGCCGCTGTCAGCGCTAGACGTGCCGGCTGACATGGAACAAGCGAACGCTTTGATTGAGCGAACGCTACAACTGCTGTCGAGCGCTGACCGGGCACAGATAGAGGAAGGCGCACAACGCCAACTGTCCATCGAGTTGCCCAATGGCATGGCCTTCGACATGACCGGCAGCGAATACGCGCGGAACTGGGTGACACCGCAGTTCTACTTTCACCTCGTCACGGCCTACAGCATTCTGCGGAACAACGGTGTGCAGCTTGGCAAGGCCGACTACGTCCCGCACATGTTCGCCTACCTGCGCCAGCCAGCGGCCTGAGCCGAGGGCGTCGGCGTTCGATGACAGAAGAGGACTTGGACTCCAACGTCATGATCCCTGGTCCCGACGCAGTCATTGGCTGTCCGCGCTGTGGCGCCCTCCATCGATGCAGGACCCTGGCCTCCGGAAATACGTTCGGCGCCGTGCTCTGGAGTGATGGCTGGTTCGAAGCCCCCATGCGGCCGCTGCCACCCTTGATTGCGCGCTGCCTGGGCTGCCATGCGTTCTTCTGGGTCGCGCGCGCCGTCGAGCTGGGGCACGTGGACCGCCTCACCTCCCAGTGCGATGAGACGCTCACCACCCTCACCCTGGAGAGCACGGGGGCGCGTCGCATCGAGGTCATGCAGCGCCTGCGGAGCGACCTGGGGATGGGACTCCAGGAGGTGAAGCACTTCGTCGCCCAGCTCCCCGCGCGCCTCGGGGAATACGACCACACGGGCAAGGCCCGACACATCGCCGACCGCTTCGAGGAGCTGGGCGCTCGTGTCAGCTCGACGCGCATCGTCACCCGGCCCGATGTGCCCATGCCCCCCAGGGAATGGAACGAAGCCCCCCAGGTACGGGACGTGAGTGAAGCGCTCTTCCTGGATGCGCTCCGCGAGGGACTCGCGACAACCTCCGATGAGGAACGCGAACTGCGACAGTGGGCGTGGTGGATGGGGAACAAGGCTTACCGTCGCGGCGCGCCGTGGGTACCGCTCTCCCAGCGCTCGCCCCAGGTCCGCGACAACGCCGAGGCCCTCATTGCCCTGTGCGCGCTGGACGACGCCGAGCACCGGTGGATGCGCGCGGAGTTGCTACGCGAGCTGGAGCGCTTCGAGGCTGCGCTCGCCCTCCTGGACCTGCCACCGCTCCCAGCGCTCGGGCCAGGCCTGGAGACTCTTCGTAACGCGGCGCGGAGGGCCGACTCACGGCTCCTCCGGCTTCCGCCAGGGTCGGCGGAGTAGGTAGGCTGCGAGGCGTCGGCGTCCAGCCCAACACCACGCATCCATCAGATAGCGCTCATGAAGCTCGACAAGCCCGAAAACCTGTTCGCTGCCATCGAGCAGTGCAATGTCTTCGCGGTGGAGGACCTGCTGGCAAAAGGGGCCGACCCAGATGAAGTCGACCTCCACGGCTATCAGGCCACGCCGTTGGCGTATGCCTGCAGTCACGGTGACGAGGCTGCCGTGCGCGCGCTGCTGGACGCGAAGGCCGCCCCGAATGCAGCGGCCTTCCAGCCGCCACTGGTCGCGGCCACTGCGCATGGCTTTGCCGCTCTTGTGAGCTTGCTGGTGAAGGCCGGCGCGGATGTGAACGCGGGGGACGAAACCGGTGCCAGCGCGCTGTGGACGGCCGCCGCGAATGGCTTTGCCGACATCGCGCGATGCCTGGTGGAAGCTGGCGCGGATCGCGAGCAGGCGGACAATGCCGGCAAGTTGCCCTCCATCGTGGCGTTGGAGAATGGTCATGCCGCGCTGTCGAACTACCTGAGCGATCCGGCGAGCTACCCGGCCACGCATTCCTTCTGGCGCGGCAGCAAGAAGCGCGCGCGGCAGGCGGCCGAGGCACGGCGCGCACAGGTTGTCGACAGGGCCACGGGCAAGGACGTCCGTGGCGGTGCCGCTGCTGAACCCGAATGGACGTTCTCCGGTGGCATTGCCCGCAGCCAGTGGGCGACCCAGGACTTTCCTTCGGTGGCCGCTGCCGGCAACCTCGAACTGGTGGGGCGGATGCTGGACGCCGGCCTTGACCCCGACTGGACCCAGTTCAAGGGCAACCCGACGGCGCTGATGCTGGCCGCGCGCAGTGGCGAACTGGGAGCGGTGGACCTCCTGCTCACACGCGGAGCCAAGGTGAACCACCGCACGGACAAGGGACTCACCGCGCTGCACATGGCGCTGTTCAAACCGTCGGCACGCGTGCACGGCCCCATCATTCGCAGCCTCTTGGCCGCGGGTGCCGATCCCAACGTCCCCGACGATGAAGGACAACGACCGTTACAGCGAGCGCTGGCGCACGCGATGCCGACGCTCGTGCAGGCATTGATCGAAGCCGGTGCCGACCCGTTCATTCGCGACCGCGCCGGCCGCATGCCCGCCGACTGGGCGCCAACCGATGGCAAGCACGCCGATGCCATCCGCAAGTTGCTGGAGACGGCGCGCAAGGGACGGACGGACGACTGAACGACCGCACCCATCCCCTATCCCACGATGGAGCCAGGGGGATTTGCCGGATGGGCCGTCTGCAACATGCAGCGAAGGTTGCTCACTGCGCCAGCCTTGCGGAATTCACGCTGCTTCGACGCGCGCGCCAACGGGACGCGCGTCGCCTTGGCCAACGTCCTTCTACCAGCACCATGGGCGACGTCTGTCGTCGCCATGGTGTGCGGGGCTAGCGAGCCGGGACGCGCAGGACCAGGTCGTGCGGCGGCAGGTAGAGCGGCTCGGCAGGCATTGCTCGTCCTTCGTTGTCCTGCCCCCACGTCACCACGGTGCCATCGGCGAGGAAGGCCTGGCTGGCGTTGCTCGTGACGGCAATGCCTACCACGTCCCTCACGTCGGAGGACGGGGCGATGGCGCTTTCGCCCCAGGCCACGACGGTGCCATCCGCCTTCAACGCCAGGACGAAGGAATCGCCTCCCTCGATGGCCACGACCTCCGTGAGGTCGGCGGGGACACTCAGGTCCGAGGGAAGGTCACCGCCCCACGCCACCACGGTGCCATCCGCCTGAAGGGCGAAGGCGGTCCTTCGCGACGTAGCCACGCTCACCACGTCGGTGAGCCCCGCCGGAATCGGGTGGATGTCGGCCAGGGAGGGCTCACCCCAGACGGAGACGTGATTGGAAGCAAGGACACCCACGCCCCAATGCTCCCCGTAGGCGGCGGTCTTCTGGGGCACCACCCACACGGAGGTGGTGGTGTGTCGCCGCCAGGGCACACCCGGCGTCACGACGATGTCGTGCTCGCCCGGAGCGACGTGGTGCGCCACCCGCGCCACCACCTGCGTGTCGGACCAGGAGATGAAGTCGGTGACGGCTTCTCCTCCCACCGTGACGGTGAAGGGGCCGCGCTCGGCGCCGAAGCCTGAGCCCGTCAAGGTCAGGTGTCCCCCCTGGACCGCCAGCTTGGGCGCGGAGACCTCGAGCGCGCCCAGCCGCGACAGGGACAGGCTGACCGGCTGGGGCTCGCCCTCGCGCACGTCCAGCGCGGCCTCCGCCTTCGCGTAGTTCGCCTTGCTGGCCGCCAGGGTGTGGCGCCCCTGGGGCACGCCCTCGAGGACGAAGCGCCCCTGGGCATCCGTCGTCGCGGTGGCGCCATGGCCGGAGAGCGACACGGTGACACCCTCGTGGTGGCTTTCGCCTTCGAGCTGGATGGTGCCCGTCACCACGCCGGGCCTGCGCCGCAGCGTGATGTTGACCACCGTGGTCTCCTGATTCCGCACCACCACGCTCCGCTCTTGAATCTCATAGCCCGTCCAATAGGCGGACAGCGTGTACGTCCCCACGATGAGGCCACCGAAGGAGAAGCGGCCCTGGGCGTCCGTCAACACGGAGGTGTTGCTCTCCACCAGCGCCACCGAAATGCCCGATGTGGTGTTGGCGTCCTCCAGCAGGACCACGCCCGAGATGTGCCCGCGAGCGCGGGACAGCGTCAGGCTGACCTGGGCCTGCTCGCCGACGCGAACCTCCACGGTGCGTTGGGCCGTGGCGAAGCCGTCCTTCTGGGCCTCCAAGGTGTAGGAGCCCGTGGGGATGCCGGTGAGGGAGAACTGGCCCGCGGTGTTCGTGCGCGTGCTGAAGGCCGTCCCCGCCAGGGTGACGTTGATGTCCACCGGCGAGATCCCGCCTTCGAGCTGGATGACACCGGCCACGTTGCCCCGCTCGCGCGTCAGCGAGAGCGAGATGTTGGCCGACTGGTTCTCCTGCACCTGGACGGACTCGCGCGCCACGGCATAGCCGCTCGACCGCGCTTCCACCGTGTACGTGCCCGCGGCCACGTTGTTGAAGGTGAAGCTGCCCTGGCCGTTCGTGGTCGTGGTGGCCCCCGTCTCCGCCAGCGTGACGGTGATTCCGCCGTGGCTGCTCGCGCCCTCGAGCAGGGCCGTGCCCACCACGCGGCCCTGGGCCCGTACCAGCGTGAAGGCGACCGTGGCCGCAGCGCCCGTGCGCACCGTGACGGATTGCTGCACCACCGCGTAGCCCTCCTTTTGGGCGGTCAGGGTGTAGGTGCCCAGCGGAAGCCCGGTGAAGGAGAACTGGCCTTGCGCGTTCGTCGTCGTGTTGGCGCCCGTCTGCGTCACGGTGATGGTGACGCCCGAGGGGGTGGCTCCGTCCGACAGCTGGACGGTGCCCGCCACGTCCCCGCGAACGAGCAACAATGTCAGGTTGACCTGGCTCGGCTGGTTCGCGCGGACCTCCACGGTCTGCTGAGCGTCCACATAGTTCTCCCGCCGCACTCGCAGGGTGTACGTGCCCGTCATCACGTTCTGGATGTTGAACTGCCCCTCGGCATTCGTGGTCGCGGTGAGGGACGCTTCCACCAGGGTGACGACGGCGCCGGCGTGGTTGCTCGAGCCTTCGAGCTGGATGACGCCGGTCACGCTGCTCCGCTCGCGCGACAGGGAGAGGTTGACCAGGGTTGAGCCCGTGCCCCGCACGTCCACCGTCTGCTGCGTCGCCAGGTAGTTCGTCTTCTGGAGCGCCACCGTGTAGGTGCCCTGGGCCAGGTCGGAGAAGGTGAAGAGCCCCGTCGCGTCCGTGGTCGTGTTGGCGCCCGTCTCCACCAGGGTGACGGTGACGCCCGAGGCATCCAGGACGCCCTCCACCTGGACATTCCCGAGGATTGAGCCCCGTCCTCGCGCGAGGTCGAGCCTCACGGAGGCCGTTGCTCCCGCGGTGACCGTGACGGACTGTCGGGCCTCCGAGTAGCCGGACATCCTCGCCACCACGATGTGCGTGCCCGAGGCGACGTTCTCCAAGACGAAGCGGCCGTCAGTGGCCGTGGTGGCGCTCACTGAAGCGCCTTCCACGGAGACGCTGATGCCCGCGTGGGACGAGGCACCCTCCAGGATGGCCTGGCCTTCGATGCGCCCGCTCTGCGTCCCCGAATCGGGCTGAGTCCCCGCGTCGGAGGGGGTCGTGGAGGTCGAGGAACAGGCGGAGAGGGCCAGCAGGAGGGCCCAGAGCCAGGAAGGACGAATGAGGCGCATGGGGTGTGCCACTCGGAGGAACCGGGAATGGGAAGGACTGCCAGTGAACGGCGAAGCTCCTGACGGTACATGGATTCTACGATTCCGTGGAATGGAGTGGCCGCAGAAGGCGTGTGGTGGGGGCGCGCCTGCCCCGCGACGGCCTTTCACCCTGGCGCGCTCAGGTCGCCCTGGGCGCCGTGGAACTCGGACACGATGAAGCACAGGCGATTGGCAGCGGCAACGGTACGAGGCCCCTTCTTCGGCACGCTCCTTCCAGGCCCCGCCTGCGCACGCCCCCGCATTCCTGATATGCGACTGTGTCGTCCGCTCCCGCCATGCCCCAGCTTCTGGTCCTCCCCGACGGCCGCCGTCTCCCTTTGGACAAGCCCGTCATTTCCGTGGGCTCCGACGCCACCTGTGACGCCGTGCTCCTTGCGCCCGGCGTGAAGCCGAGCCACGCGCTGCTGTTCCGCGACGCGCGAGGCTGGAGCGTGTCCCCGGCGGGCAAGGGCTGCGACATCAAAGTGCGAGGGCGGCGCGTGGACCTGGCGCCCCTGGAGCCCGGGGACCGCTTCCGCGTGGGCACGGTGGAGCTGGAGCTCATCGAAGCGGTGGACTCCGTCGCGGGTGATGCGGCGGAGGTGGCCCCCCGGCGACAGGACGGCCGGCTGGTGGCGGTGATGGCGGAGCTGTCCTCGCGGCTGCTGGTGCAGCGCCCTCCCCTGGAGCTGCTGGAGGTGGCGATGCGGGGGCTCGCCGGCGTGGTGGGCGCGGACGTGGGCTTCCTCGTCGCCGCGGACTCTCGGGAGGGACCTCGGCGCGTGCTGTGTTCCACGGGCGCTAGACCTGACGCGGCGGTGGTGGACAGCCTGGTGGACCGGGTGCTGACCTCGGGTGCCCCGGTGCGGGTGGCCGACGTAGAGGCGGACGCGGCGCTGGCCCGGGCGCCCAGCATGGAAGCACTGCGGCTGGGCTCCGCGCTGGTGGTGCCGCTGCGCGTGGAGCCGGTGCCGCTGTCCGTGGTGTACCTGGGACGGAGGTTGGGTGCTCCGGCCTTTTCTGCGGTGGCGCTGGAGGAGGCCATGGCGCTCTCCGCGCTGACGGCGCTGCTCCTGTCGACCCGGCGCGAGTTGACGGAGCTGCGCGCGCAGGTGGAGGGCCTCACCCGCCGCATCGAAGCCGCGACGTTCGAGGGGCTCATCGGCGAATCCCCTTCGATGCGCGCCCTGTACCGGCAGGTGGAGCGACTGGGGCCCACGCCGCTCAACGTCCTCGTCACAGGCGAGACAGGGACGGGCAAGGAGCTGGTGGCGCGGGCACTCCACCGGCGCAGTGGCCGGCGCGGCCGGCTGGTGGCCATCAACTGCGCGGCGCTGCCAGAGAGCCTCATCGAGCGCGAACTGTTCGGCCATGCGCGTGGCGCGTTCACCGGCGCGGGCACGGAGCGGGCGGGACTGGTGGAAGCGGCCGACGGTGGCACCCTCTTCCTGGATGAGATTGGGGACATGCCGCTGTCGCTCCAGACGCGTTTGCTGCGCGTGGTACAGGAGCGCGAGGTCACCCGCCTGGGCGAACACCAGCCGCGCAAGGTGGACGTGCGCGTGGTGTCCGCGACCCATGTGGCGCTGGAGGAAGCGGTGCGGCGAGGCACCTTCCGCGCGGACCTGCGCTTCCGGCTGGAAGAGGTGCGTGTGGACGTGCCGCCGCTGAGAGCGCGTGGCGAGGACGTGCTGCTCATCGCCCACCATGTGCTGACGCAAGAGGGGCGCAAGGCGCGAGGCTTCACGCAGAAGGCCACGGAGGCACTGCGGGGGCACCCCTTCCCTGGCAACGTACGAGAGCTGGCGTCGCGCGTGCGCCGCGCGGCGGTGTTGGCGACGGACGAGTTGTTGCGCCCCGAGGACCTGGAGCTGGGCGGCGACGCAGCGCCCATGATTCCCCTGGAGGAGGCGCGGGAGGCGTTCGTCCAGCGCTACGTGCGGGAGGCCATTGCCCGCTGCGGCGGCAGCAAGAAGGACGCGGCGGCGGCGCTGGGCATCGGGCTTCGCTCACTGTTTCGCTACCTCGGCGAAGGGGACTGACAGGCCGCCTCCTCTGGAGGGCTTGCCCGCGTGCCAGTCCTGGCACGTTTCCCCCGGCGACAGGTGCTCGGAGGGCCAGGGGCGTCATGCAACCCCGTGGAATCGGGGCGATTCGATGTCTCGCGAGGCTTGGGCACGCACGTTGCTCTGGTGTTGCCCATCGCACGCAGGCGGAGAGCCGCCACGGTGCAGATGAACCTGACGGAGACGACGATGAAGCATGTGGTGATGGGATTGTTCCTGGCGCTGACGGTCATGGGCTGCGGCAGCACGAAGGACGATGACGGCGAGGGGCCCGACGGCAACCCCAACGAGCAGAGCGCGGGGCTGTGCAGCGCGAGCAAGGCATGTCCCTCCGGGCAGTTCTGCTTCAACGGCCTGTGTGCCCTCGGCTGTCAGTCGAACGGGGACTGCGCGGCGGACCAGTACTGCGACCTCGAGGACACGGGCATGGCCGTCTCCTTTTGCAAGAACAAGAAGGTGCCGACCTGCAGCTCCAACAGCCAGTGCCTGAGCAACCAGGTCTGCATCGAGGGCCTGTGCAGCCTGGCGCCTCCGGCCAACCCGCCCTCGTGCAACCCGAACACCAGCGACTTCAAGGACGGCTGCGACACCTATGCGGTGTGCCTGGATGCAGCGGACGAGGGCTCGCAGCAGCCGTACTGCGCCAGCTTCGCGCCCTGCCCCGAGGATGGCGTGTGCCCCACGGGCCTGGGCGGCGCGGTGTGCAACGACGGCTACCTGCCCAACAAGGGCCGCTTCTGCATGCAGGGGCTCTGCAGTGACAACTCGAACTGCCCCTCGGCGTGGAGCTGCGTGAAGCCCTTCTCCGGCGCGGTCCTCGGCTTCTGCAGCCCGGGTGCCTTCGGCTTCCCGTGCGCGGAGAACAGCCACTGCAAGAGCGGCCAGTGCTTCGGCGCGCCGGGCGTCATGGGCACCTGCATGTAGCTGGCGAAGACGGCCCCGTGTTCCCCGTCGGGGAGCACGGGGCCTCTGGCGTCGTTGGGGGGTGCTCTCCGAGCCTCCCTCCGCCTAGAGTCGCCCGGGCCTTGGTGATGCGCCGACTCCTCCTGCTCTCGTTGTTGCCCGCGCTGGTGCTGCTCGTCGCGCCGGGCTGTCCGCTCGACATCCGAATCCGCTGTGACGAACCCGACGGCTGTCCCCAGGGGCAGGTCTGCGTGCGAGGTGACTGCGAGCCCGTGGACACGGTGCGGATTGGGGATGCCTGCGGCGAGGATGCGGACTGCGGGCCGGGGCGCACCTGTGGCACGGGCTTTCCGGGCGGGTATTGCCTGCTGGCGTGCTCCGACGCGGCGCCCTGCCCGGCAGGAAGCGTGTGCGCGCCGGGGCTGGGGAAGTGCCTGCGAACCTGTGGCGAAGCCTGTACTCGGCCAGGCTACGGATGTGGGCACGTGCCCGACGCGTCCGGCCCCCTGAGTGCATGTGTGCCGGTGACGACGTCGACGGATGGGGGCTGCACAGGCTCGGGATGCGAGGTGCCGGATGCCGGCTGTACGGGCTCGGGATGCGAGGCGCCGGATGCCGGCTGTACGGGCTCGGGATGCGGGACGCCGGACGCCGGATGCGCGAGCACGGTGGAGGTGGGAGGAGCGTGCACGCGGCCATGCGAATGCGCGGATGCAGCGGCGGCCTGTGTCGGCGGGACGTGCACGCTGACGTGCTCGACGGACTTCACGTGTCGCGACGGGCGACGGTGCTCCACCAGTTCGACCTGTGTCGTGGGGGCTCGGATTGGAGAGCCGTGCAGGGACACATTCGAGTGCTCCGAGTTCGCCGGTTGCCCCAGGGAGCGAATGCGGTGCGAGGAGAAGTGCAACCCGGAGAGCAACCACTGCGAGGCGGGCTACCAATGTGCTCCGGACGGGCTGTGCGTGCAGGAGTGCTCGGGTACCCCGGTCTCGGTGGGGGAGGAATGCGAGAACTCGCTGGACTGCGCGCCCTGTAGCGTGTGCCTGCCATCGGGGGCGGCGCTGCGGTGCCGGCAGCCGTGCCGGCTGGACCGGGACTGCCCCGGAGGGGCGACGGGCGCCTGCGAGCAGGTGGGGAACACGAAGGCCTGTCGGCTGTCGCTGTAATCTACCAAGTTGCTCGCGGGAGCGCGCTCCCGGAGAATGCCCGGGTGATGACGGGTGAAGTGCTTGCGGGCCGCTACCGACTCGAGCGGGAGTTGGGGCGTGGGGGAATGGCCACGGTCTTCCTGGCCACGGACGTGCGGCTGTCGCGCCCCGTAGCGCTGAAGCGGATGCACCCGGGAGGCGGCACCGGCCGCGCGGAGCGCTTCCGGCGGGAGGCCGAGCTGGCCGCCTCGCTCCATCATCCCAACGTCCTGGAGGTCCACGACTACGGCGAGGATGAGGCCCATGGCCCGTTCCTCGTCTGCGAGTGGGTGCGGGGCGAGGACCTCCGCGCGCTGGCGGGGAGGCTCTCGCCGGTGCCGCCCGAGGCGGTGATGGTGTTGGGCTGGGAGCTCGCCCGGGCGCTGGCGGCGGCGCACGCACGCGGCATCGTCCACCGCGACGTGAAGCCCGACAACGTGCTGGTGGCGGAAGGCGGGCCGCTGAAGCTGGCGGACTTTGGACTCGCCGCGCTGGAGGACCAGGAGCGCCTCACGAGTACCGGGGCGGTGACGGGCTCGTTGCCATACATGGCGCCCGAGCGCATCGACACAGGTGCGTACTCCCCTGCCTCGGATGTGTACGCGGTGGGTGTCATCCTGTTCGAGCTGTGCTCGGGCACCACGCCGCACGCGGGCAAGGGCGCGGCGCATCTGGCCGCGTCGGTGATGACGAAGGATGCGCCACCGCTGACGGAGGTGGTGCCGGGCACGCCCGAGCCCTTGTCAGCGCTGGTCGCGCGGTGTCTGGCGAGGGATGCACGGGACAGACCGCGCGACGGGGCCGCGCTGGCGTTGGCGTTGGAGGAGCTGCTCCTACGAGAGGTCGGCCCGCCTGCCGACGTGGCGCGGGAGTTCTTGGGAGACCCGGTGGCCCGCACCAGTCGATGGCGCCGGGCTCGCTTCGAGCGGTTGCTGGAGGAAGGGCGCGGACTGCTGGCGCGCGGCGAGGGGGCGCGGGCCGCGAAGGTCCTCAACGCCGCGCTGTCGCTGGAGCCGACATCCGCCGAGGTGGTGGCGCTGTTGCGTCAGCGGCCGAGGCGTTCCGCGTGGAGGGCTGGCGCCGTGGGCGCCGGGCTCGTGCTCTGCGCGACCGCGGGCTGGTGGATGAGGCCGGGCCAGGGCGTCGAAGGCGTGAAGACACCGCGTGGCGCGGAGCCCTCGTCAGGGCAGGCCTCCCCCAGAACGGCATCCGTTGACGGCACCTCCACTGGTGAACGCCTTCATTCGCCCACGCCCCCCGGTCAGGAGAAGCCTGCCCCGGGGACGGAACCCGGCATGTTGGACGCTTCGCGGGAACCGGAGCCTCCGGCTGGAAGTGACACCACGAATCTGGCCGGGGCCTTCGCGCCGACAGAGCGCGCGGCGGACGGTGCCGGGACGAAGCGGGCTCGGCCCTCCGTTTCGACCGGGCGTTCGGGGGGAATGGATTCGGCGAAGCGGGCCGTATCGCCCCTGCCGACAGGACACTCGGCGGGAGCCGAGTCCACAGGGGCCGCGCGGGCCTTGGTGCCGGCGCCAGGGCCAGACGTGGAAACCACCCTCCCCGCGCGTCCCGCCATGTTGAAGGTGACGGCGCGCCCGTGGGCGGAGGTGTTCGTGAACGGCGAGAGCCACGGCTACACACCTCGTGTGCGTGAGCTCTCGTTGCCAGCGGGGACCTACCGGCTGCGCTTCGTCAACCCGCTGTGCGACGAGGTCGAGCAGGAGGTGACGCTCGCGCCGGGGGAGACCGTGACGCGCAACGTGGTGTTGTCACCGCGCAAGGCAGAGGTGCGCATCCACGCTCCCGTGGGCGCGCGGCTCTTCGTGGACGGCCGGGAGGTGGGCGTCGCCCCCCTGTCTGGTCCGGTGATGGTCGAACATGGACGACACACGGTGACGGCACGCCGCGTGGGTGAACCGCCCTTGGTGCGAGAGGTGGATGTGGTCGCCGGTCGTCGTCTCGAAGTGGCGCTGGACGTGACGCCATGATGGGCGCGGCCTTGATGCTGATGGTGCTCGCGGCGTCCCCGCTCGACAGCGCGCGCGGTGCCTACCAATCCGGCGAGCTGCCCAAGGCCCGCGCCGAGCTGGAGTCGCTGCTCTATCCGCTGCGGCTCGACGGTGCGGCGTTGGAAGCAGAAGCGCACCTGCTGCTCGCGGCCACCTATCACGCACAGGAGGAGCTGGCCCGCGCGGAGGACGAGGTGGTGCGAGGGCTGGCCGTTCACGGCGACTCGGCGCTGGACCCGCTGCTGTATCCACCGGACTTCCTTGCATTCGTCGAGCGCGCGCGAGCCCAACACCAGACACGCATCGGGGAGCTGCGCGCCGAGCGGAGTCCGCGGCTGTTTCCGGCGCCCTCCCCCATCGTCGAGCCCATCCGCAAAGACGAGGTACCCACCTCGCCGGCGCTGACCCGTGCCTGGTATCTGGCGCCCCTGGGCGTGGGGCACTTCAAGCACGGGCGCTCGGGGATGGGCACGGTGATGGCGGTGACGCAGGGGTTGGGACTCGCAGCGGCGGGAGTCTCCCTGGGGACCGCGCTCTCGCTGCGCGGGCCGGACGGCCGATATAGCGCAAGCGACGCGGGGACGGCGCGGACGCTCAACGTGACATACCTGGTGGGAGCCTATGCCTTCGCGGTGGCCTATGCGTATGGTGTCCTGGATGGGTTGGTGTTGACGCCCGCTCCGTCAGTTCGCCCAGCTCCTTGAGGGATGGGCGGGCTTCACGTTTCGGGGTTGCCGTACAACCTGGAGTCCAAACGAGCTTGCACATGCACCCGATTCGTTCAGCGAAGATGGCGGTGGTGGGCTGTGGTCTCATGGGAAGCGCACTGGCGCGAGCCTTCGCCTTGGCGGGCCACGACGTCGCGGTCTGGAACAGGACTCCCAGCAAGGCCACCGCCGTCGGTGGTGGAACCCGTGCCTTCGACAGCCTCGTCGAGGCCGTCTCGGGACGCGAGCTCGTCGTCGTCTCCCTCTCCAACTACGCCGCCGCCGCCGCGGTGCTCTCGGAGAAGGGCGTCGCGGAGGCACTGACTGGAGCGACGCTCGTGCAGCTCACCAGCGGCTCACCCGCGGACGCGCGCGAGGGGCTGGCGTGGGCCCAGGCCCACGGCGTGGACTACCTGGATGCCGCGATCCTCGCGTACCCGAGCTTCGTCGCCACCGAGTACGCGACCGTCTATTACGCGGGGTCGCGCGGCACCTTCGACCGGCACGTCGAGACGCTCCAGGCGATTGCCAAGAACTCCGTGTACGTCGACGAGAAGATTGGCGCTGCCGCGACGCTCGACTGCGCGATTCTCGAGGCCTATTACGGCGGCTCCCTGGCGTTCCTGCACGCGGCGGCCATGTGCAAGGCGGAAGGCCTGGACCCGAAGGCATTCTTCGCCCAGAAGAACTCCTTCCTCGGCCTGATTTCCGTCACCGCCGACGCCGCGCAGGGCATGGTCGAGCAGAATGACTTCTCAGGCGACCAGTGCAGTCTCAACACCCACGTCGCCGTAATCGAACACATCGTCCGGCTGAGCCAGGACGCCCGCATCAGCGCACGCTTCCCGAAGGAACTGCTCGACAACTACAAGCGAGCCGTCAGCGCGGGGCTGGGGGACCAGGAGCTGCCGGCCGTGTTCCGAACCCTGCTCCAGGACTGACGCTCACGACTCCGCACAGGCCACGAGGACCGCCCGCCAGCGCGGGCGGCCCCTGAGAAAGCTCCAACGCAGACTGCTGCTCCAACAGCCTCCGGTCTCATCGAGCGCGTGGGGCGGGCTCGAACAGGACGAGGTCGAAACGGGAGGAAGTGCCCGACACTCCAAGCACTTCCTCCGGAAGCGCCCCCCACTCGATGCCTGATTAGAACAGGTCGTGCGCGGGCCAGGCGCTGACGCCGTTCACGACGCTCCACATGAGGCTGTCGAGGTTGATGTCGGGCGTGCCCGAGCCGGAGCTGTTGTTGGAGTTGGTCATGACGGACCAGGTGAACTCCTCGGAGCGGCTGGGCCCATAGCGGTCATCGGTCCGCACCAACAGGGCCCGGGTGCCCGGGATGTAGCCACCGTGCCACCAGTTGGGGATGCTGTTCACCGACCAGCCCTTGGCGTAGTTGACGGAGTTGCCCAAGGTGTCGAGCGCCGTCGTGCGTGTGGTCATCGTGGTGAGTGAGCCCGCGCTCAGCAGGTCCGGAACGGTGGAGAACCCATCCGCTCGCACGGCGACGCGCAGCAAGTCAATGGGCGTGGCAACCCAGCCGCCGTGCGCATCCATGCGACGCACCGGCATGCCGTACGGGCTGAAGGCACCCGCGCCAAGCTGGTAGTAGACGGGCTCGTTCGTCAGACGCGCGCCCAACGTATCGCCCCCGACGGCGAAGCTGGTGGCGCCGCTGGGCGTGAACACGTTGGTGCGCATATAGGCGTCATAGGTCATGCCCGTGACCCGCTCGATGATGCGGCCGAGGACGCTGTAGCCGAAGTTCGAATACTGGTACGTCGTCCCAGGCGCGAACTCGAGCGGCACGTTCTGCAACACCCATTGGATGAGCTGGGCGTGCGTCATGCCCGTGTTCATGAACATGGGGTCGCCCGTGCCGTCGGCGCCGTCGTTGTCCCATGCGCCCGCGGTGTGCTCGAGTAGGTGCTGGACCGTGATGTTCAGGACGCGGCTGTCCGCGTAGGTGTTCTGCGCGCCGAACGTCTCCCCGAGCAATCCGCCCCTGCCGAAGACGCGGTCCGTCAGACGAATCTGGCCGCTTTCAATCAGCCGCATGATGCCGATGGAGGTCATCGGCTTGGACACACTGGCGACGCGGAAGCGGTGGGAGGTGTTGACCGGGGTGTTGTTGGTTCGGTCGGCCAGGCCATACCCCTTGGCGAACACGAGGCGCCCGTGGCGGGTGATGGCCAGCGACAGGCCGACGGTGTTCGTGCTGGCCATCGCCTGCTGGACGGTGTCGTCAATGTGCTGCAGGTCGGCCGCGCTGAACGTCAGGTTCTGCCAAATCAGGGCGAACTCGGGCTGGCTCCCATTGTTGTGCGCCGCCACCAGGACGGGGCGATATCCCTGGTTCTTGAGGTCCGTCACGGCCTGTTGATACGCGGCGGCGGAGAGTCCATGACGCGCGGCGGTCGGAATCCCCGATGAAACCTGGAAGATGGCCGCGTACCGGTCCGTGCCGCCCACGTTGTAGCTGCTGACCTTCGCGAGCTGGTAACCCTGGGTCGCGTTGGTATTGAACGTGGACTGGTACTGGGACGCGGTCAGCCCGTGGTAGGCCCGCCAGGCCGGGCCGCTCGTCTGCTCCCAGATGGCCGCGTAGCGCTCCGCGCCACCGGACGTGTAGCCACTCACGTGCACGAGCCGGTAGCCCTGCCCCGCCCAGGTGTTGAACTCCGCCTGGTACTGGGACGCGCTCAGGTCATGGCGGGCCACCCACGCGGCACCACTGTCCACGTGGAAGATAGCCGCGAAGTAGGCGACGCCTCCGACGCTGTACCCGTTGACCACCACCGGGCGGTATCCCTGCGCATTCTGATTGACGACGGTGGTCTGATACTGCGCTGAAGTCAGCCCGTGGAAGGCCCGCCAGGCCGGGCCGCTCGTCTGCTCCCAGATGGCCGCGTAACGGGCACTGCCCCCCTCTTCGTAGCCGCTGACATAGGAGAGACGATAACCCTGCCCCACCCACGTATTGAACTCCGTCTGATATTGGGCGTTGGTGAGCCCGTGGCGGGCAATCCAAGCATCATATGGACCGGCCAGTGCCTGGGACTCGGCGCTAGAAGTGTCGCGGGACTCTTCCTCTGGCACCCCGCATCCCACGAGGGACACGACCAGCACTGACAGGACTGTCAGTAGCGGCCTCATGCTGAAAGGTTTCATGCTCGAGAACTCCTGCTTGACGTTGGTACCGCCAACAGGAAACGAATCCAGCGCGCATTTCCCCTCAGCCGCGGACAGCAAAAAAAGAGCCCCCTGCACACCTCCTGCTTTCCTCAGGGCCATGAACGACAGGGGTCGGCTCAGCGAAAGCCCCTGGTTCGGCAGAAGCGCGACCACCTGCATCCCGGACGCGAGGCCCATGGACGGCGCGCCCTCTGCGCGGTGAGCGCCCTGCCCGTGCGTCAGGTCAGCGCCGCCGTCCGCCGCCGCCCGGCCGTCTTCCATTCCGGGGTGCCTTGCCGTGATGGCCCCGGTGCCCCCCAGGTCTGGGGGCGCCGCGCTCCCGGTCCTGTCGCGGGACTGGACGCTCACGGGTGGCCTCGGCGATCTCATCCGGCATCCAGGGCCGGTCGAGCAGTTCCTGGAGCTCGAGGAGCGAGCGAGCCTCGAGCACGCCCCTCCGGCCCCGGGCCACGCTGAAGCGCTGGGGGCGGTCGAGCAGCGGCAGCTCCTCTTGCACCAGCGTGCGCGCGAGCTTCTCCGGCAGGTGCAGCCGCACCACGCCTCGCGGGGCTCCGTCCGACAGTCTCTCCACGTCGTATTCGAGCGGCACCGCCTGCTCGCGCACCTCCACGGCGTCCGGGAGCGCCAGGAGCGCCTGACGCGTCGCGGGCGGCACGAGCGCGTCCAGTTCGAGCCGCAGCGGGCGCGCCTTGAAGTCGTCGAGCGTGTCCACCCCCTCCAACTGCGCCTCGTAGAGCGCGGTCAGCTCCGACAACCCCAGCGGCGCGGTGGTCCCTCCCGAGCGTCGCCACAGCTCGCGCACCTCGGCGATGGCGACCCGGTGCCGGTCCACCGCGGGATGGGGTACTTCACCCTGCGCCAGCGCCTCGGCGAGCGCGTGCCGGGCCGCCTTGGCGAGCTCCGGCCCCCAGGCGCGCAGCACCTCCACTTCCCGTTCGAGCTCGAAGCCAAAATAGTCCACCCGCTTTTCGAGCACGACCGAGCGGAAGCGCACGTCGTACACCGGCGCCGCCGAGTGACGGTGGGCGTAGCGGCGCAGCAGTGATTCGGGAAGCTGGGTCCCCTCGATGCCGGCCTGCGAGTCGCCGTTGCGGTCGGCGAAGTAGCGCAGCGTGCCCGCCACCGCGCCCAGGTTGCCACACACGCTCGTCTTCGACACGCGCGCGACCTCGCCCCAGGCGGTGCGCTCGTCGATGACCAGGTCGAAGGGCATGAAGCGTGCGAGCAGGTCGCAGAAACGCCGGTGGGTGCGCGGGTCCGCGAAGGGCATGCGCGCGGGCAGCGCCAGCCCCACGCTCCGGTACACGCTCGCCATCGCGAGCGCCGCGTCCTCCAGGGCCTTCACCAACACCCCACGCACCTCCGCCCAGGCCGCGAGCTTCTCCGCATGGAAGACGTGGCGCGGCAGCCCCTGCACCTCCCCCACCGTGCCCGCTTCACGGAAGGCCTCGGCGTAGAGGTTGTACGCGGTCAGGTGGTCGCTGCCCGGCACGAGCAGTCCGTCCAGGTTCCGCTCCTCGCGCGTCATCCTGTGCAGCGACTCCACCGAGCTGCACACCGCGAGCAACGGCAGCAGCGCCTCCTCCGCGTTGACGATGAGCTCCGCCCACGGACGCTCCACGGGCAGGGCCTCCACCGCGCGGCCGTAGTCGGACAGCCGTCCTTCCGCGTCCACGATGCCGCGCGCCTGCAACTTCGCGAGCGCCCGGCGATAGCCATTGCGGTCCAGCGGCACGGGCAAATCCAACTCATCCGCCCGCACGCCCAGGGCCGCGGCGGTGAGCGCCACCCGCTCCGGCTCGCCCGCGAGTTGGAACTCGGGTTCGGTGGGCCTCAGCGAGGCGAAGTGCAGTGGCCGGTCGCTCAGGATGAAGACGCGCCCGCTCTCCACCCGCCCGTGCACGCGCCCCGCCATCTGCAAGAGTTCGTTGTTGCCCAGGTGCACGCGGGTGAGGACATTGCGGCCGCGCTCCACCAGGTTCGTGAAGCGCATGTCGTCGATGACGACCGTGTCCAGCCCCGGCACATTGAGCGCGCTCTGCCCCGCCGCCGTCATCGCGAGCACGAAGGGCCGGGGCGCCGTACCCTCCAGGAAGGGGCGAATGGCACGCAGCGGTTCGCCGCCGTGGTAGTGCGCCGCATGGAGCTCCGGTGCGTTCGCGCGCACGTGGGCCGCCGCCTCCTCCACGCCCGCGCGCGTAGCCAGGAACACGCCCACGCCGCGCCCCTGCTGCTGCACTTCTCGCAGGAAGTCCTCGTCGAGGAATGACAGCGGCTGACAGCGCTCCACCTCCACCCGGGCCGCCTTCTTCGGGTCGAAGGAGGACACCTGGAGCACGTCCGCGCTGTCCAGATAGCGCGCGTAGAAGGCCGGGTCCACGGTGGCGGACAGCCAGATGAAGCGGCAGCCTGCGCGCTTGCCCAGGGCCAGGCACAGCTCCAGCTCGGCGGAGGTCTGGTGGATTTCATCCACGATGAGCGTGTCCTCGCGCCGGATGGCGCCGCCCTGGAACCAGCGCCGCGCGATGCCGGTGGTGACGATGGCCACGTCCGCGAGCGGCGTCTGCGTGGTGGCCTCCCGCTCGCGGTTGACCACCGCCACCCGCAGGGGCCGCCGGCCCACGAGTTCCTCCGCGATGGAGCGGATGGCGAGCGTCTTGCCCGTGCCAGTGCCCGCGACGATGCCAAACCCCTGCCCGCTCCGGGCCAGCTCGCGGAGGCGCTCGCCGTGGTGCTCCTCCAGGTACGTGCGCAGCTCCAACCCGAGCGCCAGCTCGATGGTTTCGCACGCGGCGCGCGTGGGCGCGATGACCACCACCCGCCCGCGCTGGAGCATGACGGCGGAGGAAGCGTCGGGGCGCGGCGGCAGGTATCGGTCGGTGGGCGTACGCACGAAGGCCAGTGATACGCACGAGCGGTGTCCAGGGGAAGCGATTCGCCCGCGCAAGCCCGGCCGAGGGGAGGCAGGCAACCGTGAGCGCCAGGGAATGACGTACCCGGCCATCGGGCTAGCGAGTCCAGCGCCGCCCGGTGAACGTGGCCTGCGGCGCGAGGAAGCCCAGCTCCACGACGCGGTCGTCCGGGCCGAGAGCACCGTACCGTCCAAAGGACGCATGCTCGCGGGAGCCGTCGCCCGCACGCGGGAGCCTGCGTCGCGTTCTCACCCATCAACGAAGCATCACGAGGTGATGGAAGTGAGCGCGACTGGACCTGCTGAAGATTTGCGACCAGGAACCCGGCGCTCCCCCTGGCCGCGGCTCTGCTCCGGACTTATCGCCATCGGGGCTGTCGCCCACCCGAGAACGAGGGGGAATCATGCGTGCATGGTGGCAAGTGGCATGGGTCTGTCTGGCAAGCGCGGGATGCGGTGGGCCTCTTCCAGAAGCATCGCTCGCCGAGGAACACGCCCCCGAGGAGGTCGCCGCGCATTGGGATGCCCCACTCCCGAAGTTGGGGCCCGCCACGCTGTTGAAGGACATCTACCCGCCTCCCCCGGGGCCATTCCCGGACCCGCTGGGTGGTCCGTCGCCAACAGATTTGGTGTCCTTCCGCGGCAAGCTCTTCTTCTCTGCCTTCGACTTCGAGGCGGACCGGGGCGCGCTGTGGCGGAGCGCGGGCACGACAGCGAGCACGGTCCCCGTGAAGCACCTGGACGATTCTCCCGGACGGCTGACCGTCGTCGGCCAGCAGCTCTTCTTCACCGAAGGCTTCATGGAACACGGCGCGGACCTGTGGGTGAGTGATGGCACCACCGCGGGCACGCGTCAGGTGAAGGACCTCGCCCCGGAGGGCGGCACCGCCTCCCTGGCGGACTTCATCGCGGTGGGCAACGAACTCTACTTCTTCCGGTCGGTCCGGCCCACCCTCATCGCCGCCGAGAACCTGGAGCTGTGGCGCAGTGATGGCACCTCGGCAGGCACAGTGCGCGTGAAGGACCTGGGACCGAGGGACACCGTGAACGGGCCCTTTGACCTGGCGAGCGTGGGCAACCGCCTCTTCATGAGCCTCGGGGTGCCCGACACCGGAGTGGAGCTCTGGGTGAGTGACGGCAGCGCCTCCGGAACCCGCCTCGTCAAGGACATCAACCCGGGTGCCGCCTCCTCGTTCCCTCGGAACCTGACGCAAGCGGAGGGAGTGCTCTACTTCTCCGCGGACGACGCCGTGCACGGCCGTGAAGTGTGGCGCAGCGATGGCACGGCCCAGGGCACGGAGCTGGTCGAGGACACCGTTCCCGGCCCCCAGGGCTCGGAAGCGCAAATCTTCGCCCTGTTCAAGGAACGCCTCTACTTCGCCACCTTCACACCGGGCTTCACGGTGACGGAGATTCGCAAGCTCGACCCGGCCCCCTCCTGCCACTCGCGCTCGAATCTCGTCGCGAGCATCCCCAACCCCTACGCCGACCTTCCCTTCGATTTCTTCATCTTCGTCGCCACGTCCACGGCGACCGAGAGAAAGCTCTACTTCACGCTCTTCTACGACATCGGCAGCCCCGCCCCCTTCGACGTCCAGCTGTGGCGGACCGATGCCACCGCCCAGGGAACGAAGCTGCTGTACCAGCCACTCATCGTCTCTCCGGACCTCCGACCGCCCACGCCAGTCCCCACTGATGACGGCCGCGTCGTCTTCTACGCCTTCGATGAAGCGCACGGCCACGAGCTTTGGGTGAGCAACGGACAACCGAGCGGCACCAAGCTCCTGCAGGACATCGTCCCGGGCCCCGCCTCTTCCTATCCGCAGGACCTGCTGCGCGCGGGCGACTTCATCTACTTCACGGCGCTGGATGGGCAACTCGGCCGGGAGATCTGGGTATTGCCCGTGCCGAGGCCTCAGGTCGCGAGTCACTGACGCCTCGCCAACCCATCACACTGGCGGCCTGCCGGTACTCGGAAGGCCGCCCCCGCCCCGTGCGACTGCCTCAGACAACACACCTCACGACGCCGCATTCAAGACACACCACCGCTACCGGCAGGTAATGCAATCGAGTGAGGGGAGTCTCCTATATGGGGCGCCTACCCCAAGGAGCCTTTCAATGGCAAACCCGGTTCGTTTCGCATTCACGCAGACCGCCCAGCCCAACCTGGAGTTCATCGTCGAGTTGTCTGACGAGAAGACGATTGCGCACGCACGGAAGATTCTCTCTGGCGAGGAGAAGAACGAAGTCCACGTCCACGGACGCATCATCAAGCGGGCCGCGGCCTACAACCCGAAGTTCTCCTTCCACCTGGACCCGAACACCATCCGCTTCTTCTCGATGGCCATCGAGGTCTGCGATGCCAACATGACGTATGTGGAAGACCACCTCGACGAGGCGGGCGGTGCATTCCTCCCGGGCGGACACTGGTGCCCGTGGGACTCCAAGCTGACGCGCGAAATCGCCTGATCCCCTTCAGATAGGTCCGCGAGCAGAGCGCCCTGCGTGGCCGAAGAAGCCACGCAAGGCCGCGTGGTGTTGAGGCTCGAGCTGTCCCAGCCAAGCGAGCCAAGCCCCTGCCGCACACCGCATGGGAGCGCGGACAGGGCCGGCGTGTCCCCCCAAAGGCAGTGCGGCCTGTCCACCCGCCGGTAGCATCACTCCGGCGTCCACCGAGAAGGGCATCCTCAAGCGGGAGCGCAGACCGCCGCGCTCCCCGCATTCACGGCCGGATGCCGGTGAGCGCGAGGCGCAGCACCCGGCTCGCGGTGAGCGGATCGTCTTCGTTGGCGACGGCAATCGCGTTCGCCAGCATCAGCAGGTCCTCCGTCGTGGCACGGGCATGAATCGCGCCTGCCGATGACGCCCGCGCCACCAGAACGCTCAACACATCGAGCAGCTTGTCGGTGGAGCAGACCTCCTCAGCCGTAAGGCCATCCGGGCCGGTCAACAGCGCTGCGGCAAGCCCGCGGTGGGTCGCCGTGTAGACCGTCAAGTCCTCGAGCCAGGCCGCCAACTCGGCGGCGGGATCCTCTCCAGGTTGCGAGGATGCCCGCGCACAGAGTTGCGCGACGCCATCGCGGAATACCGCCTCCAACAGCGACTGCCGCGAGGGAAAGTGCCGGTGCAGGGTCGCCGAGCCTATCCCCGCCCGCCGCGCGATCTCCTCGAGCGACACCTGCGCACCATCCCTGCCGACCAGCTCCGCGGCGACCGCGACAATCCGCTCCCGGTTGCGCCGCCCGTCCGCTCGCAACGGCTTCACATGCTCCACCGCGACCGCCTCCTCACGAGAACCCGCGTTGACAAATGGGGTCCCCCTCCATATCTAACCACGAGAATAAACGGTGGGGTCCCCCACTTAAGAAGGAGCGGTCCATGAGCAGCAACGAATGCGTTCTCGTCACCGCTGCCACGGGGCGTCAGGGCGGCGCCACCGCCCGGGCGCTGCTGGCCGAAGGCGGCACCCCGGTGCGTGTGATGGTGCGCAATCCCAAGGCGCCAAACGCGAAGGCCCTCGCGGAGGCTGGCGCCGAGGTGGTCGTCGGGGACCTCGACGATCCGGCGTCGTTGCGCGCCGCCTGCGCTGGAGCGCGGGCGGTCTTCTCGATGCAGTCCCCCATCATCTCCACGACCGGCGTCGACTACAGAAAGGAACTCCAGCAAGGGAGGAACCTCGTCGAGGCCGCGCTTGCCGAAGGTGTCGAAACGTTCGTGCACACCGCGACCTCCGGTGTCGGCGACCACCGCAACGTCGAGGGCTGGGCGGAGGGGCGCTGGAAGTCGCACGAGACGTACTGGGAGAACAAGCTTGCCACCTGCGACCTCGTCCGCAGCGCGGGATTCAAGCACTGGACCCTCATCCTCCCCGCCACCTTCATGGATCATCCGATGTTGGATCCGGCTGGCTTCGTCGACGGGCACCGGTTGCTCACGGTGATCAGGACCGATCAAACCATCGCGTTGGTCGCGCCAGAGGACATCGGCAAGGCGGCCGCGGCGGCGCTCAACAATCCCGCGACGTTCAACCGCGTGACGCTGCAGCTCGCGAGTGACCTGCTCACGCTTCCTCAGATCGCCGAGGTCCTCTCGCGCCTCGACGGCAAGGAGTACATCGTCCAGGTCAGCACGGTCGAGGAGGCCGTCGCAGCCGGCCTGCATCCCGGTGTGGCGCAAGGCCTGACGTACATGAACGTCGCACCGGTGCTGGCGCGGCCCGAAATCGCGCGGTCCTATGGCCTTTCGCCCATGAGCTTCGAGACCTGGGCGCGCCAGCGTCGCGAAATGGCCTGACCTGCCGCCCAGTCGTCGCAGCGCCGATGCCGTGTCCGGGGCGAGCGGCTTCTCCAGCTTCGTGTCGCAGCCGGGCACCGCGCCGCACCCCACGAACAGGGATTTGACGTTCGAGATGGGCCAATGGGATGACCCGAGCCTGCTTGGCTTCGAGCTGCTCGGGAACGAGCCGGACCTGGTCGCCCTCCACCGAAATGCGCCACTGGCCGTCGAGGTCCACATCCTCCATCCGCGATGCCTCCGGGGGTGGTGGCGCCTCGGAGAATTCGAGGCGCTGTTGACGGCGGAGGTCCGCTGACGGGGAAGTCCGAGATGATTGAATCGCCGCCGAGTCCTGGGACACCGGCACCGTCATCCCCAACCGGCGGCGCAGCGGCGCATAGGATGCGCCGACATGGACTTCCAGGCGCGACTCGAAGCGCTCACGCACCAACTCCGGCCCTGGTCCCCGCTCTGGTCCCGCTCCATCCTCCAGGGCTGGCCCGGGTCCGGCGCCGCCTATCCCGAGGACTGGCTGGCCTATGCCCGGTCGCTCGATGAAGCGGGCGAGCGGCGGCTGGACCAGGGGGCGCTCGCAGGCGTCCCGCCACCTGCCCTGAGCGCACTCCTGGGTGCGCTCCAGGAACTGACGGCGCTGCCCTGGCACGAGGGCCTTCACGCGCTGACGGTCGCGGAGACGCAGGGCCTCAGCGCCAAGAAGACCCACGAGCTCGAGCGGGTGCTCGCCCTGCTCGCGCCGAGAACGCGCTTCATCCACCAGGCGGTCGATATTGGCGGCGGCATGGGACATCTCGCCCGCCTCTGTTCGCGGACGTTCGGGTGGACCTTCCACAGCATCGACCGGGACGCCGCGTTGCAGGACAAGGGCCGACGGTGGCTGACGAGAACCCACAAATCAGGCGGGGACACCCTGTGTTTCATCCAGGCCTCCGTCGAGGACGGACTCCAACCACAGCTCGATCCACTCTTCTCCGGCTGGGACCGCGCCTCGATCGGCCTGCACACCTGCGGGCCGCTCGCCCTCACGCAGATTCGCAAGAGCCAAGGGGCGGGCTTCGTCCTGAACATCGGCTGCTGCTACGACAAGCTGGAGGTCCCGCGAGATTACCCTGTCTCCCGCTTCGGGAGCGAACATCCGTTGCCCTTCACCCCACATGCCCTGGCGTTGACGACGCGGGGACGGCATCACAAGACCGAGGAGGAGTTCGCGCGGATGAAGCGGGTGTATGCGTGGCGCTTCGCGTTCGATCTCCTATCGAGGCGGCACTTTCCCGAACGCGGCTTCGTGAGAGCAGGGGACGCGCCCCGGGCGCTTTACGCCGAACGCTTCGCTGTCTACGCGCGCGACCGCCTGGAGCGCCTGGGCCTCGATCCCGGCATGACGGACGCCGAGCTGAATGCCTTCGAGGTGTCCGTTCGCGCCGAGACACGGGACCTGTTGCTCTGCCATCTGCTGAGGGACCGCTTCGCGAGGGCGTTGGAGGTCGTGCTCCTGCTTGATCGCGCGCTCCTCCTTGAGGAATTGGGCTTCCAGGTCGAGCTCCTCCAGCTCTTCGATCCGCGCCTGTCTCCGCGCAACCTCGCACTCATCGCATCGCGGAGCGCTTGAGCACGTCTCGGGTCGGCCCCGGAGACCGGTCACACCCCCTCGATGCGGCCAGTCTGGCACATCGTTTCAAACCCTCACTGAAGTTGCTCCGGTTCCGCAGAGTGTCCCGGGCTATCGCCATCAAGCAGCAGCCCGGTACTTCTATTCGGAGTTGGCGGGCGACTCGTAGTCGAGCGCGAAGTGCCGTTGGTGTGGTTTGTACCAGCCCTCGATGAATTCGAAGAGGGCCATCCGTGCTTCTGCCTTCGAAGGAGAGTCGCCGAACCGGTGCGCTCCACATGCTCCACTCGGCATCCGGGAAGGGAATACAGCATTTCCATTCCCAGCGTGTAGCCACGTCACTGGCAGCCTGCTGAGTCTGCCTACTCCTCCGAGGAGCATCACGCAAACTGCGGGAGAGGCGCGAAGCCGGGGCAACTTCACCTCATTGTTGGCCACCACCAACCGAGCAGCGCCCGCGAGCAGTGTCTCGACTCAGCCCCAGAAATTACTCCTCCCCGGCAAGCGAAGGAGATGGGGAAGCAGACATGGCGAAACTGACGAGCGCGGTGGGGCGCGGAGGCTGGGCCTGGCTTTTCGGAGGGTTGCTGTTGTCCTCTGGGGCGGTGGCCCACGAA
Source organism: Myxococcus sp. AB036A (assembly GCF_006547355.1). Lineage (NCBI taxonomy): Bacteria > Pseudomonadati > Myxococcota > Myxococcia > Myxococcales > Myxococcaceae > Myxococcus > Myxococcus sp. AB036A. Next base: position 140,204 of record NZ_VHLC01000005.1, read on the forward strand.
GTTCCGAGACGGTTCGAGGAGAAGTTCGGCCCGGTGTTGAACCTGAGCGACACGCCGACCTTCAACTTCGAGTACTCGATGGCCGTCTCAGGAGACGACGTCTATGTCGTCTGGAGTGACACCCCGGCCGGGGGCACCACCAGCGTCTTCCTGCGAAGGAGCTCGGATCGGGGCAGGAGCTTCAGCCCTCCCCAGCTTCTGAGCAGCGGCGTCACGCCCGCCTTCATCCCGTTCGTGTTCGCGGAGGGAAAGAAGGTCTACATCGCATGGAGCGAGCAGGGCATCCAGTTCCGTGCGAGCCACGACCACGGCAGGACGTTCGAACCGCCCCTGACACTCAGCACCAGCGGCTTCACTCCCCGGATCGCGGCGGAGAACAGCGACGTGTACGTGACGTGGGGCGTCTCGACTGGTGAGGAGTCAGTCGACCAACTCTTCCGGGCGAGCCACGATCGGGGCCAGAGCTTTGGCCCCACGCTGACCATCGACGACGGCCAGGATATTGGTGTCACGGAAATCGTCGCGTCGAACAACGGAGTATTCCTGGTCGGCGATGACGCGGGAGTGGATGACATTCCCGACGTGCGATTCCGCCGCAGCACCAACGAGGGACGTACCTTCGACCCGCTCATCAACCTCAGCGCCACCCAGGGTCCGCTCCAGCCGTCACAGCGCGCCCGCATCGCGGTAAAAGACCAGAAGGTCCACGTGGTCTGGGAAGAGTGTAATGACTTCTTCCCCACCCTTTGTGACATTGTCTACCGGCGCAGCCCCAGTCGGGGGGCCACCTTCGAGCCGGCCGTGGTCCTGAGCGACGGGGTGGGACTGGCGCTCGCACCGGACCTCGAGGTCTCGGGCCAACACGTCTTCGTGGCGTGGCAGGACAATGGCCCCGGGAACTTCGACATCTTTCTCCGTATCAGCGACGACCGCGGCGACTCGTTCGCCAAGGCCCGCAACCTGAGCAAGAGCTCCGGTGACTCCGGTGCCGTCAGCCTCTCCGCCGAGGACGAGTTCCTTCGCGTCGTATGGGAAGACAGTACGCCGGGCCCCACCGACATCTTCTATCGGGCCAGCGGCGACTTCGGTGATTCCTTCGGGCCCGTCAAGAACCTGAGCGACTCCCCCGGGCGGACCTCCGCCCCACGGGTCCTCTCATCCGAGGGGGGAAAGAACGGCTACGTGGGCTGGCTGGAGGACCTGTCGGTCGACAACACGGACGTGTTCTTCCGACGCACCGAGGTGAAGTAGGCCGCGCCGGCCCCGGCGGCATGCACTCCGGTGGATGCTCGCGCGCATGTGAGACGGGTGCTACTTGCACTCGTCGTTCGAACGGAACGGCCAGGCCCACAGTTCGCGTCTGGTCTTTCCGGAAAGCGTCAAGGTGGTTGTCGCGTGAGAGGGTTCAGCCGATGCGCTTCAGTACCTGCACTGCCAAGGTGAGGTTCGGAGAGGGCCCGAGGCGGACGGGACCCGCCGGCATCCAGTTGCGGGTGTCGCGGCTCCAGCGTTCGGGGTGACGGACTCGGGCACGCTGGTACACTTGGTGGCGCTGGGCGAGGAGCGCGGACTCGCGGCCGAAATGTCTGTCGTCGGGTGTGACGAAGCGGATGGCGGAGTGCCGGTGCTCGGTGTTGTACCAGGCCACGAAGCGCGTCACCCAAGAGCGCGCGTGCTCGACGGAGCCGAAGGGACGCGCTACTTCGCCCGCACGGACCTGGAGCACGGCCGAGAGTTGTGGAAGACGGATGGGACGTGCGCCGGCACTCGGCTCGTGAAGGACATCGAGCCGGGTCTAGGGTCATCGGCTTCCCGGAACCTGACTGCCATCGGCGGCATACTCTTCTTCCGTGCTGAGACGAGCGGCCAAGGCTACGAGCCCTGGCTGAGCGATAGAACGCGGAAGGGCACACGGCCCCTCCAGGAGATTGCGCCGGGCCCTCAGCCATCGGAGCCGAGAGCCTTCACGCTCTCGGGCTGGGACGTCTTCTTCGTTGCCAACGATGGATGCACGGGGTTCGAGCGATGGGCCCTGCCATTTCGGCCCGAGAAGCGCTGTCGCGTGGCCCTGGAGCAGTGACCCTCCTATGGTCGGGTGAAGACAGACAGAGCGCCCACACTCACGGCCCCAGCCCCTCCGGAATGCTCAGGTGTCGTGCGGCAGCGTGGCCACCAGTTCCTCCAGGGCCGCGTACCCGCCGCGGAACACCGGCCAGCCGTCCCCCACCAACACCGCGTCGATGCGCGTCCTGGCCAGCAGCTCACGGATTGAGGCGCGCGCACGGGCCGCGCCCTTCAGGTTCGCGTCCGGCAGGGGGGAGCCGCCCGCCCACATGGCCGCGAATGAGTTCTCCCGTCAGCAGCGTCGTGTCCCCCGGGAGGAAGGCCAGCTCGCAGGGCGTCTTGGAGCCGTGCAGCTCCAGCGCCACCATTCCGGGGACGAGCGTCTCACCATCGGCGAGCCACCGGTCGCATTGCAGGGAAAGGTATTGGACTCGGCGCGGGGGCCGGCCACCTTCGCACCGAAGTCGGCGACTAGGTCCCGAGTGGCGCGCACCTGATCCGAATTGGTCAGCACTGCCCACGCCACCCCACCCAGCGAGCGCAGGTGCGTGACATTTTGCGCGAACAGTGGGACCGGGCCGAAGCCTCCGTTTCCATCGGGCGAACTCTTCGCGCCCTTCCCAGGTTGAAGAGCAGGGCTCTGCTTCACAGAAGGGACGGATAGGGGCGCTGTTGAGAGTTGCGTGCTGGTGCAGAGAGGTGGAGGGCCGCTGACGGGTGCCACCCGGGCTGTGCGCCGGGCCGGAGTCGAGGCCATACAGTTGGGCTTCTGGGCAACTCACGCACTGGAAGGTGATGGTGTCATCTCTTCCCTTGCCTGCATGCATGGGTTTGCGCCCACCGATGCGGTGGCCAGGCCCGGGAGAGGATGCGTGAACGAGCAGGAGAAGCAGCGGCGGCTTTTGACATACGCGAAGCGGATCGCCCCCTCGGCCGAGACAATCGAGTCGCTCGCGACAGAAAGCAGCGCCCCGCTCGAGCCAGGTGCCGAGGCCCTGGAGCATGCCATCAAGGTGGCCCACGCGGTGACCCGGGGTCTGGAGTCCCCCCTACGGCCAGAGGAGCTGTGGGCGCTCGAGGCCATCGTCCTGCCTCGGAACAGACCGGTCATCGACATCATCAATGGCAGCTACCTGCGCCCCGGGGCCCCCTGGAGCGCCCTGGATGACGCGAATTTCCGCAAGCCCATCGAGGCGGCCATTCCCGCCATCGGACGCGTGGAGGTTCCCGAGCACCCAACGCTACCGTACGTTGGAACGGGTTTCGTGGTCGGGCGCGGGCTGCTGATGACCAATCGCCACGTTGCCGAGCTGTTCACGCTGGGGCTGGGGATGCGGGGGCTGCGGTTCCAGCCGGGGCTCGACGACGTGCAGGTGGACTTCAAGCGGGAGCGCGGCTCAAGCGCGTCCGCGCCCTTCCGCGTGCGGCGTGTCCTGATGATTCATCCCTACTGGGACATGGCGCTGATGGAGGTAGAGGGGGTTGATGGACTGCGGCCCCTCACCCTGGATTCGCGCCACGTGGACGAGGTGCGCGAGCAGGACGTCGTCGTCATCGGGTATCCCGCGCAGGACCCGCGCAATGATGCCGCGCTCCAGCACCGCATCTTCCGGGGCGTCTACCAGGTCAAGCGCCTGCAGCCGGGCAAGATCATGGGCGCACGGCGCACCTCGAGCTTCGGCCGGAGGGTGGAGGCGCTCGCGCACGACAGCTCGACGCTCGGAGGCAACTCTGGCTCGGCCATCTTGGATGCGCGCTCGGGCAAGGTGCTCGGGCTCCACTTCGGGGGCCGGTACCTCGAAGCGAACTACGCGGTGTCCGCCCATGACCTCAGCCGGGACTCCCGCGTGGTCGATGCCGGGGTGCTGTTCACGAAGACGAACGTCGGAGGACAGCTCCCATGGGCGAACGCGTGGAAGGACAACGAGGGCCCCCCGGCGGTGCCGCCTTCGCCCCCTCCGCCGTCTCCCGTCCTCTTCGTCCCGGAGCCGCGCGGCGAGTCCTTCGCGCTCACCATTCCGCTCCATATCAGCCTCCGCCTGGGGGTTCCCACCCTGGCGGGGAATGGCCAGACCGCGCTCATCCTCGGGCCGGCAGTGCCCGCGCCAGTGCCAGGTCAACCCGGGGGAGGCGTGGGGGCTGGGGCACTGGGCCTGACACAGGTCGACGTCGCGGAGGCTGTCGCGGAAGCCCAGCGGACGCGAGACCTCCCCTATTACGACGCCGAGGCGGACGCGCTGGACCGGGAGCGCTACTACGAAGGTATGCACCCGGACTCCGACCAGGACGCGTTCTATGACGGCCTGCACGGCCTCCTCGAACGGACGCATACGGGCCGCCCACCTTACAAGCCGAGCCGCTGGCTCTACCCATGGGTGGACCGCCAGAAGGACCTCCTCCTCCGCTCGCTGTACTCGGCGGCGGGCCACTCCTTCACGCTCCAGGAGCTCCTCCAGAAGGACCTGGAGGTGGAGAAGGAGCGTGCGCTACGGCTCCTGGAGCGGCCACTGACAGAGAGTCTCGACGAGGGCTTCCTGGAGCAGCTCGAGTCCGCCCTGCCATACAACTGCGAGCACGTCGTGCCCCAGTCCTGGTTCAATGCCAGGGAGCCGATGCGCGGAGACCTGCACCATCTGTTCGCCTGCGAGATGCGCTGCAACAGCTTCCGCAGCAACAATGCCTACTTCGAGTTCCCCAGGACCGAGGCCTTCCAACAAGACTGCGGGCGGGCCGAGCGGAATCGGTTCGAGCCGGGCGCCGGGAAGGGAGCGGCCGCGCGCGCCACACTCTACTTCCTCGTCCGCTATCCCAACGCCATCAACAGCCCGGCGGAGCTCGCTGAGGAGCGGCTGGAGACGCTGCTGCGTTGGCACCAGCAAGAACGCCCCTCCGAGTGGGAGCTGCATCGGAACCAGGCCATCTTCTCCATCCAGAAGAACCGCAACCCCTTCATCGACTTCCCGGAGTGGGCGGCGCGGGTACGCTTCGCCCGCGGACTGGGGCGCTGATCTGACCCGGTCCCTTCCGTGCGCAGCAGGCGGGGAAGGGCCTCAGCGTCGCATATTGAACAAAGAGGCGCGCTCATCAGGACACCGCAGGTAGGCATCGCATCTGGAATGTGAGGGCGCTGCGTTGCGAAGTTTCGCGAGCTTCTTGCGATGCGCGCATTCTTGGGGGTCGACCTCGGCCACGACAGGCCGTGTCCCATGCGAATCGCGCCCCGGGTGCTGGCGGGCAGCACCCGGGCGGCGGAGCCGATCCGCACGCCCGAGTCGATGGCGGAGAGCGTGTGGAGCCCGAGCACCTCGCCGGCAGGGTCTCCAGTGCCGCTCTTTTCAGTTCTTCTTCTGGCTCACGCCCCAGCAGTTGAGGACGTACGAGAAGACCAGCGGCGCCACGATCGTCGCATCGGACTCGATCACGAAGCGGGGCGTGTCGACGTCGACCTTGTGCCAGGTGATCTTCTCGTTGGGCGGTGCGCCGCTGTAGGAGCCGAACGAGGGCGTGCTGTCGGAGATCTGGCAGAAGTAGGACCAGTAGGGGACCTCCTCCTCCAAATCGAGGCGCAGCATCGGCACGACGCAAATCGGGAAGTCGCCAGCGATCCCCCCGCCGATCTGGAAGAAGCCGACCTTCGCGGACGAGGAGGTCTCCCGGTACCAGTCGGCGAGGGCCGCCATGTACTCGGCGCCGCCGCGGATTGGACTCCAGGTTTCCAGCTCCTTGCGCATCACGCTGGCGACGAACACGTTGCCCAGCGTGGAGTCCTCCCATCCCGGTACGAAGATCGGAAGGCGCTTCTCCGCAGCCGCCAGGAGCCACGAATGACGAGGATCCACCTGGTACGAGCCAGCCAGCGCGCCGGAGAGGAGCAGCTCGTAGAGGTACTCGTGGGGAAAGTGGCGGCGCCCGTCCCGCTCCGCCCTCTGCCAGAGCTCGAGGAGGGGGCGTTCCACCTTGCGCATCGCCTCCTCTTCCGGGATGCAGGTATCTGCCACGCGATTGAGACCCTTATCGCGCAACTCGGCCTCCTGCTCCGCCGTGAGGCTGCGGGGATCGGGCACCCGCACGTAGTGCTCCTGGGCCACCAGGTTGAAGACGTCTTCCTCCAGATTCGCGCCCGTGGTCGTGATTGCGTGGACCTTGTCGCGGCGGATCATCTCGGCGAGCGAGATCCCCAGCTCCGCCGTACTCATGGCACCTGCGAGCGTCACCATCATCTTGCCACCGTCATCGGCGTGCGCCGCCCAGGCGTCCGCTGCATCCACGAGGGTCCGGGCGTTGAAGTGCCGGAAGTGGTGCCGCAGCACGCTTCGAACGGAAATGGTCATGTCATGTCCTCGAATGGAGAAGACGCCCGCACCGCCCCCAAGGAGACGGCACGGACGAACGAAGTGAAGGGAACGCCGCGCCTTGCAGCACGAGCGAGCCCGCCAGCTTTTCCGAACATTCGGATGGAGCACCGGCAGCGGAGGCGACAATCACGCGCCACACCGTCTGGAATCGGTAGGATTTCGCGTATCAAACGAACACCCATGGTGCAAGCCTGCCCTGCGGCCCATGCCAGGTTGTGGCGTGATGCAGGGGCTCCTCGCGTGAAATGGCCGAGAAACGCGAAGCTGGAGCGGTGTCGGCACGACGGCCTGCCCTTCGCCGAGTCACCTCTCTGACCGGGAGCACAGACGAGCCGCGGCGCTTGAGGACCACGGAATCGGCTCTCCGAATCCCTTTGATGCGGCGCGGTACGTCGCCTGGCTCTCGCACCAAGCCACCCTCATGTCGGAGGGACTCGCGTTCGCGCTTCTCGACGATGCGTTCGCCGGTCAACTCGAGGTGAGCGCGAGGCCGGGCGTAAGCGGATACGCGCGCCCTCTACGACCTCGAGCCATCGCAGCGGGGGCGTGGCTTCAGTGCACAGTTATTTCACGAGGCCTGGAGGTTTCACGCCCCCAGGGAGTCCGGCACGACAGGGCACGGTGAACGCTTACGTGGACTGGGCAGAGCTGCGGAGGAGGACGTCCGATGTTGACGTGTTCGCCTGCGTGAGATGTGGAGGCAGGCTTAAGGATCTTGGCGTACGTGAAGGGGGCCCCCGGGGTGCGGGCGATTCTGGAGCACCGAGGCTTGCCCACGGCCTGTGCGAGGTTGGCCCCGGCACGAGGGCCACCCCAGGCCGCGTGGTGTTGAGGCGCAAGGCAGCCAACAGGCCCAGGCCCCTGCCACGCACCTCATGGGAGCGCGGCTTGGGCAGGCGTGTACCCCAAGGGGGTTCAAGCGGTCTGTCCACCGGCCGGGAGCATCGCTCGGGCGGCCCCGTCAGCGGCCCTCCTCGGCCCCTCCGCTCCAGCCCTCACCCTCAACTGGGCCTCTATCCCGCCTATACGTCGCGGAAGAGGCACTGGGCATGGCGCTGGAGCGCATCGCCGAGCTTGAGGGGCGGTTGAGCACGGTGACCCATGCCCTGGACAAGTACGAACGCCACGAGCGCGGCTGCCGCTTCTCGCGCACCAACGGGCATTGCCGCTGCACCTGCCAGTTGCACGACCGCATCCTCGACGGAGGGCTGAAGCCGTGATGTCAAAGTTGGCTGGTCACGATGGCGATGCGACACACGTTGCACCTGAACTGAGGGGATGGCGGATGCCCGCCCAGCGTCATGAGTCCGAAGTCGGGAACCACCGGCTTCTCCTTCCCGCACTCCGGGCACTTGAGCAGCACCTTCGTCCAGTCGGTCCTTTCGGCGCTGTCGTTGTTGTCGGCCATGGCTGTGTTCCCCCGTGCTCGTGGGCGCTCCAGCCCACGGCCACATTCTACCGGAGCCTTCCGTGACGTGCCTGCGCGACGCGGACATCCGCCAGCCCCTGGCCCAACTCGCCGCGGGCACGTATCCCGGCGCCCGGGTGCTCCACGAGGTGGGGCTGGAGTACGGGCTGGTGCGGGTGGACGTGGCCACCATCGGCCCCGAGTGCCTCCACGCCTGGGAGGTCAAGGCGGACGCGGACACGCTGCGCCGCCTGCCGGTCCAGGAGTTGTCCTACAGCGCGGTGTTCGACCGCTGCACCCTCGTCGCAGGTGAGCGACACCTGGAGCGCGGCCGCGTGCTGGTGCCGTCCTGATGGGGCGTGGTGCTGGCCCGCGCCGAGGGCGGCGGTGTCGTCCTCGAGCAGGTGCGCCCGGCGCGGGACAACCCGAGCCCGAGCCCAGGCGCTACCGCGCGCCTGCTGTGGCGCCCAGAGATGCTGGCTCTGCTGGAGTCCGCTGGCGCGGCGCGAGGCGTCCGCTCCGCCAGCAAGTGGCGCCTCCTGCCCCGTCTGCTTGAGGTGCTGCCCCCGGCGGAGCTGCGCGCCCGGGTGCGTCAGGTTGTGTCCGCGCGCCGAGGTGCGCCTCGTGCTGCCGTACCCGCTCAGCGCCAACGACGACTGGCGCCCGGCCAAGGGCCGCGGGCTGGTGCCGTCCGACAAGGCCATGGCGTACAAGGCCCGCGTCGCGCAGGTGGCAGCACTGGCCCGCATCCAGCCCCTGCACGGGCCCGTCCGTCTCGTGCTGACGGTGTTCCGCCCGCGGAGGAGGCAGCCGCCCACGCCGCAGCCCGGGCGGAGAGAGCGCGCAAGGCACGGGAGACGCGGAACCGGAACCAGGCAGAGAAGAAGCTGGCCCAGGCGCTGGAGCGTCGCCGGCTCCCCCCTCGCTGCGCGGGCCACCTCTGCCAGTTATCGCAGCACCAACCCGAGGAAGACGTGATGCGCTACTACCTGGACACCGAATTCAACGGCTTCGGCGGCGAGCTGATGTCCCTCGCCCTCGTGCCATCCGACCCCGCCCTGGAGTCGTTCTACGTCGCGGTCGAATGGGTGGGGCCGACCGACCCATGGGTGGAGACGCACGTCGTCCCGTACCTCGGCAGCGCCATCGTATCGCGAGAGCTCCCTCAAGCAGGTGCGGAGGAGGTGCGCGCGGGGCTTGAGGCAGCGGCCAGAAAGGAGCGGAGTCAGCGGCCCTCCTCGGCCCCTCCGCTCCAGCCCTCACCCTCAACTGGGCCTCTATCCCGCCTATACGTGAGAAACCCTCCACAGGCGTGAAGCGCATTGTGCGAATACGCGAATCGCACGGTGGATTTGAGCATTGCGACTTCCAACAAAAGGGAAATTCACCACAATTATTTACAGCACAGAGGGAGCAATGCTCTCGTGAGCATACCCGTGACCCATACCCGTCCGGGCATGAGGAGCTCCCATGCGCGGTTTCTTGCAATCCATCACATTGGTTGCTGTCTTCCTTGTAGGCCTGTTCACGAGCCGCCCCGCCGCCGCACATGATTCGCTCCGCAAGCGGATCGACACCTTCGTCCGCGCGGAGCAGAAACGACAGAATGTGCCCGGCCTCGCCGTGGGCGTCGTGAGCCACGGAAGGGTCGTGCTGGCAAAGGGGTATGGCTTTGCCAATCTGGAGCATCGGGTTCCTGTCAGCAAGGACACCCTCTTCCAATCTGGTTCCTTGGGCAAACAATTCACCGCAATGGCGGTGATGCACCAAGTGGAGGCGGGCAGGATTTCGCTCTCCGACAGCATCACGAAGTTCTTCCCCGACGCGCCCGCCAAGTGGCACCCCATCACAGTGCGCCACCTGCTGACGCACACCTCCGGCATCCAGGACCTCGAGGGACTGCTCGACGAGCGCCAGGACTACACGGACGAGGAATTCGCGCACTTCATCTACGAGTTGCCCTTGGAGTTTCCCGCCGGTCTGCGGTGGAACTACAGCAACTCCGGCTACGTCCTCCTGGGCATCATCGTGAACCGCGTCGCGGGCACCGACTACACCAACGTCCTCGGTGAGCACGTCTTCCGGCCCGCCGGAATGAAGACGGCGCGCGGAATCAGCGAGGCGGACATCATTCCCAACCGCTCGGCCGGCTACCGCGTGGTCAGCGGCGAGGTGAAGAACCAGGAGTGGGTTTCGCCTTCCCTCAACACCACCGGGGACGGTGCGCTCTATTTCTCCGTGAAGGACATGCTGGCCTGGGATGCCGCCGTGGCGCAGCGCTCCATCCTGAGCCCGGAGAGCTGGCAGGAAATCCTGTCCCCCGTGAAGCTCAACAGCGGAGCCACCCAGCCCTATGGCTTTGGATGGGAAATCCTCGAGCGCAATGGCAAGCCCCTGCACCAGCATACCGGTGGGTGGCAGGGCTTCCGGACCACCTACTCCCGCTTCATCGGGGGCTCTCTCTCCATCGTCGTGCTGGCCAACTCGAGTGGGTCAAACCCCATGACCTTCGTGGAAGGCATTGCGGCCATCGTCAACCCCGCGCTCGCCGTGCCCCCGCTGCCCCCCATCCCGGACCTCGAGCCGCAGGTCACCGCCCGGCTCACCACGCTGCTCGAGCAGGCACGGGCCGGGACGATGGAGCCAGTCGAGTTCGCGTACGCCCCCTGGTGGTTCTGGGGCCAAGCCGTGCCGTTCTATCAGCAACTGCTGCAAAGCCTGGCGCCGGCGGGGCCGCTCGTCCTGGTCAAGCGGGAAGTGGTGGGTGACGACCGCCTCTACACGTACCTGGTGCAGTTCGGGCCCAAGACCCTCCGCTACAGAGTGTCGCTCATCCCGGATGGCCGGGTGTCCGCCTTCCGCCTGAACGAGCACATCCCTTAAGGCCTCGGATTACGACCTCGGACTGTACGACGGCGACTCCCTTGACGCCGTCGCCCTGGCCCACCTCCGCCGCCTCGCCGTGGAGTTCGCTGCCTCCGCGAGGATACCCACCTTGCGGAGGGCTTGGGTGGGAGTGAGCGACAGCACCCACAGGACGGCGGCGTCGACCTGAGCACCGACGCTGGGGTACTGGCGATTGGCCGAGATGTGCAGCTTCAACTCCCTCCAGACGGGGTCCATGGCGTTGAGCTCGGGGCGCTGCTTGGGCAACCAGAGCAGGCGGATGTCCAACTGCGCAGCAAGGGCCTGCGACCGCTGGGCGGTGTGAGAGCTGGCTTGGTCCAGCAGTAGCAGCACCGGTCGGACCGTATTCGCTGCACGAACCCCGTCTGGCGTCGCTGAGCCGGCGCGCGCAAGGTGGCGCGCACGGCAGACGCGGAGCTGTGGAAGAAGCGAGTCAGGCCCTGCCACGCACCTGAGGGGAGCGCGGCCTGGGCAGGCGTGTACCCCTCAGAAGATCGCGGCAACTCGGCACGGGCATCACATATTGAAATAGCCTTTGAGCAAGTCAACCGCTCTCCTTCCTAGTACGTGCTTTATTGGCATGCGCAGCAATTCCGCGGCAACCCCAGCGACTTCCAAGGAAATTAGATTGCTCCGCGCGAAATGCTCACGATCAAATGGCACGGAGGCAATGCTGTGTATTACGCCATCGCCAAGTACGATCTCAGCCCAGTTCAAGGGACTGCCGCAGGCGGGACAGTCCCAAGCCTGTAGGATCCGAACAGGCTCCTGTTCAGTCGGGGGAGTTACAGTAAAATAGCCATCTTATTCATCATTCTCAATTCGCCGCACATCAACCTGCACTGCATCGCCTTCCGAAAGCACTCTCCCTTCCGGCTTGTCGGATATATATGTCTGAATGTTTGTAGGACTATCGATCGAGGTAGTTTCGCCGCAGGCAATGCACTTGAGTTTTCCTGCAAAATAGTCGTATGAGTTCGTCATTTCTTGGGCGCTTTCAACTGAGCCTTAGGCAGCTTGCCTGGAAATGGAATAATGCGAATTATCCGTCCAGCCACGAACATAAGGGAGCCACTGGGTAGTGCTTCGGCAACCGGCATTCCTAGTTGGCGTGTATCTCCTCCCGACATTATGAATAGTGCCTTATAAATCCCGCTGTCATGCGTCAAAAATGTGGGAGAGACACAAGCGCCCGCTGCCGGACGGCACCACGCACCTGCTCTTCACCGGGTTGGAGTTGCTGCGTTGCCTGGCGTCCCTGGTGCCTGCGCCTCGGGCAAACCTCACGAGGTGTTCCACGGCGTCTTCACTCCAGGAGCCAAACTGCGGCCATTTCTGGTCCCTCAAGCAGGTGCGGAGGAGGTGCGCGCGGGGATTGAGGCAGCGGCCAGGAAGGAACGGATGAAGGAGAGGACACCGCGAGTAGACTGGGCCGAGTTGCTCAGGAGGACGTTCGACTTCAACGTGTTCGGCTGCGTGAGGTGTGGAGGCAGGCGGCGGGTCTTGGCGTACGTGAAGGGGGCCCCCGGGGTGCGGGCGATTCTGAAGCACCTGGGCTTGGCCACGGCCTGTGCGAGGTTGGCCCCGGCACGAGGACCACCCCAGGCCGCGGGGGGGTGAGGCGCAAGACAGCCACCAAGCCGGCGGCCCCTGCCACGTACCTGATGGGAGCGCGGCCTGGGCAGGCGTGTACCCCAAGGGGGTTCAAGCGGTCTGTCCACCGGCCGGGAGCATCGCTCGGGAGGCCCCGTCAGCGCCCCTCCTCGGCCCCTCCGATCCAGCCCTCACCCTCAACTGCGCCTCTATCCCGCCTATACGTTTGCTGCCATCACGTCTTCGATCACGCGCCGAACCGCACGGTCGTTGCCCATAAAAGCACGCTTCCTGTTGTGCCTACGCGGACGTGCGCGTTGAGGGCGGCGGCCTTGGGCCGCAAAGAACTTTCTTTTCGTAGGCCACGAGGCTGCCGGGGAGAACTTGGTCGGCCTCTACGCGCTGGTGGCCACTTGCAAGGCCAACAGCGCCAATCCCGAGGCGTACCTAGCCAACATGCCGCTGCGGGTGCAGACGCCCCCCAACTCGCGAATCGGTGAGCTGCTGCCCCACGAGAGGAAGTGGCGACGCGCCGCCCCCCGTCGGAATCAACCCTCCAGCCCAGCCACGGAACAGCTCGCTTCTCGCGACGTTCGCCAAACACGGCCATCCTCCTTCCGAAACCTCTTCGGAGGGGAGATGTGAGCCCTACAAGGAATCGGCCCTCTCGCCAAGGATCTGCGCTAGGCGTGCCCTATCTTCTGGATGGTCTTTCACATGCATTCTGCACGCCTCCAGCAGGAACATTTGAAACACGGGCACCACCACCACCACCACATCCTCATACAACGAAAATCGGACTCCTTCGAACTTTTGCTCCCAGGGCTCTAAATCTCCCGGGAATTCACATTGAGCACCATCAATCCCCGCCCCCACCCTCGCTACGAGTTGCCGAATCTTCTCAACAAATCCACGCTCACTTATTGAGTTAAAGAATGCTTGGACTGGGAACAAAGGGTCGTCACCCCCAACGAGATTGAGTCTCTTCGGCATGGTGGCACCTAAAATTCCGGGAAAAGCTTTTCACTGCGCCTGACGTATCTAGCTACCCGCGGAACCGAACTCCATTCCGAGTTGTCCCTACCCATTCTCGGGTCAGCTTTCCAGCGTAGTAGGCTTCGTACGCGGCCTCGCGTCCCCATTGAAGGAAAAGATCTGGCCCCGGCACGAGGGCCACCCCAGGCCGCGTCGTGTTGAGACGCCAATTAGCCACCAGACCGGCGGCCCCTGCCACGCACCTGATGGGAGCGCGGCCTGGGCAGGCGTGTACCCCAAAGGGGCTGCGCGGCCTGTCCACCGGCCGGGAGCATCGCTCGGGCGGCTCCGTCAGCGGCCCTCCTCGGCCCCTCCGCTCCAGCCCTCATCCTCAACAGGGCCTCTATCCCGCCTATACGTCGTTAGGAGCCTCCGGGTTGCGGACCAGGACGCGCACCGCACGGAGGTGCTGCCTTCCGCCAGCAGCGCTCGGACCGTGGCTCTGCCCTGTCGCCCCGTGGCGGCGGTGACGAGGACAGTCTGGTGACGACTCATCGGCAGCTCCTTGGAAGTAGGGGGCCCCGCCGCTTGTGTTCGCGTTGGATACGAAGAGGTCCCCCGTTTGCAAAGGAAAGGGGCGGACAAATGCCTTTCAAAATCCGGAGCGCCGGCCTCCATTCATCTGGCGACGCTGCCCACGCCGTCTGGAGGAACACCTTGAGCCTGCTGCTTGCCCTGAGTCTCGTCGCGCCCACGTCCCTTGCCCAATCGCCGTCCTCGCCCCGTGATGAGACCGTGCGGGTGCGCATCGAGACGGACGCCCCCGAGGTCAGCCTCTTCCGCGTCACGAGCGAGGGATACGGCACCGTCGCCACCACGGGAGGTATGGGCACCGTGGGCATCATCCACTACCAGCGCGAGTGCACGATGCCCTGCGACGTCACCCTTCGCGACCCGACGACGGACTTCTTCATTGCGGGGTCTGGCATCACACCCTCTCGGCGCTTCACGCTGTTGGACCACGGGCGGGATGTGTCCCTGAAGGTCGACCCGGGCAGTTCCGGACTGCGAACCACCGGCTGGCTCGCCACCATCTTCGGCGTCTCCCTGGCGGTGGCGGGTGGGGTGGCGATGGCCCTCGACGGCACGGGGTCCTCCGATTCATCCCTTCCGAAGGACAACACCTTGCGCAAGGTGGGCATGGGCTCGCTGATTGGTGGCGGCGCACTGCTGGCGATTGGACTCCCCCTCTTCATCTTCAACGGGACGGATGTGAAGCTCGCGCCGAACAAGCTGACGGGGAACCGGGGATTCGACCTCTGATACAGAGGTCCCTCGGATGAGCCACCTCCAGCGCGCCCGCGTGTCCTCATGACCCTACCCCTCTTCCTGGGGGTGGTCCTCCCGCTCCTCGCCACCGCGTCGCCAGCGCCTTCGTCGGCGCGGTGGGGACTGCATTGGAATGCGCCCTCGGAGTGCATCCAGGCGGCGCCCCTGGCGCGCGCGGTGGAGGCTCGCCTGGGGCGCTCCGTGTTCGGGGCCCTGCCGGATGTGCTCATCCATGGCGTGCTGGAGCCGGCGTCCTCGTCGGGGTGGTCCGCGAGGCTCACGCTCGTGGACGCTCGGGGTACCGTCCTGGGCAGCCGCGACATCGACTCCGCCACGCCCGCGTGCGCGGACATTGAGCGTCGGCTCGTGCTTGTCCTCGCGTTGATGATCGACCCGGAGGCCCTGCGTCCCCGGGAGCCCGCCCCGGTGCCCTCGGAGGTCGTGCCTCCCGCCGAGGAGGCACCACCGCTCCCTGAAGCGCCCGACACGACGGTGGAGGAGGACGTCCCAGTCGAGGAGTCATCCCCACCGACTCGCGCGGCGCCGTGGCCGGGTCGCTCGACGGTGTCCGTCTCCGCACTGACGACGACGGGGTTCTCGGACGGCCTCGCATGGGGAGGCCGCTTCGGCTGGCGGGGGGCGGGGCGCGTGACGTGGCTCGTGGGGCTCTCCATGGTGCCCTGGGCCCGCTCGGAGCTCGAGGACGGGCGGGTGGACCTGATGCTGGCGACGCCCGAGGTGGGGCTGTGTCCGCTGGTGGTAGGCGGCTCCCGATGGGAGGTGTCCACGTGCGCGGCGGCGGCGTTCTCGTTCGTGATGGCGGACTCAAAGGGTCCGGCGGTGGACGAGGTGGACTTGCTCATCCGAGGTGACGCGGTGGCGAGAGCCCAGCTGGAGCTGCGACTGGGGAGCGCCACCGCGTTGCATGTGGGGGGCGGCACCGCGGTGGGGTGGCTGCGTCCCACGTTGCCGATGACCTCCGCCTGGGAGGGGCGTTTGGGGGCGCCGTTGCGCGCGTTCGTCGAGCTGGGCCTGTCGTTCCGGGGGCCCTGAGTCACCGGGGGCGGGTAGCGCTTCACCTGGCGCCGGGAAGCTCACTAGAGTCCGCCGGCCCCGGACTCCCGCGCGATGCCCTCCCCTCCCCAAGCCCTGCCCGCTCCCGAAGGGGCGGAACCGCTCGACTTCGAGCGGGTGCATGCCCAGCACGCGGCCTTCGTGTGGCGCACGCTGCGGCGCATGGGCGTGAGGGAGGCGGACCT
Organism: Myxococcus sp. AB036A; assembly: GCF_006547355.1. NCBI lineage: Bacteria > Pseudomonadati > Myxococcota > Myxococcia > Myxococcales > Myxococcaceae > Myxococcus > Myxococcus sp. AB036A. Next base: position 156,094 of record NZ_VHLC01000005.1, read on the forward strand.
GGAGGACGTCTGCCAGGAGGCGTTCCTGGTGGTCCATCGACGTCTCCCCGAGTTCGACCCGCGCGCGCCCGTGGCCGCGTGGCTCTTCGGCATCTGCATGCGATTGGCCTCGGACCATCGCAAGCGGGCCCACGTCCGGCGGGAGACCCCCGTCGCGGAGACTCCTGACGAGGCCCGTCCCCCCGAGCAGCTCGAGTCCGTGGCGCGCACGCAGGCGCGGGCCCGGTTGGACCGCATCCTGGATGCGCTCGACGAGGACAAGCGGGCGGTGTTCGTCCTCTTCGAAATCGAGCAGTGGGCCATGGCCGACGTGGCCCAGGCGGTGGGGTGCCCCGTGCAGACCGCCTACGCGCGGCTGTACGCTGCGCGCAAGCAGGTCCAGGAGGCCGTGGCCCGGTTGCAAGGAGGCGAGAGATGAGGACGCCCGAGCCCGTGCGACTCCTGGAGGAGTCCTCCGATGCCTCGCCCGAGCTGCGCGAGCTGCTGGGCTCCGCCCTGGACGATGGGCCCTCGGCCGCGCAGCTGGCGTCCCTCGCGGCCCGATTGGCGCCCCTCCAGCCGCCCCCGGCCCCTGCGGCTCCCTCACCGGCTCCGGTGGCGCCCGCGTCCGAGCCGCTCGCGGGTGGCGCGACGGTGGCCACGGGCCTCAAGCTCAAGGTGCTCGTGGGCGTGGCCGCGCTCACGGGGGCCGTGGGCTCCTTCCAGGCGGGCCGCGTCTACGAGCGCGCACAGCCTCCGACGGTCGCCCAGGCCCAGCGGGAGACGCCGCCGGTGGAGCGTCCACGGAGCGAGGTGCCCGCCGAGTTCGTCGTGTCGGCGCCCCCCGTTGCCGAAGCGCCCACCCCTGTCTCTTATACACACTGACGCTGCCGACGAAGCTAGAAGTGTAGATTTCGGTGG
>NZ_VHLC01000060.1:0-53002 GCF_006547355.1 Myxococcus sp. AB036A
GGCGGGAAGGGCTACGGCGACTACAAGAAGAAGCTCCTGGAGGCCTACCATGCGGCCTTTGGCCCGGCCCGTCAGCGGTACGCCGAGCTGGCGGCCGACCCGGGCGAGGTGGAGCGCATCCTCCAGGACGGCGCCAGCCGGGCCAGGGCGGAGGCGAGCCGCCTCATGGACCAGGTCCGCAAGGCCGTGGGAGTTCCATGAGTCCGTGTGCCTGAACGGGCTTTCACTGCCGATTGTTTGACCCTCCTGGGGGGCACTGGTATGGGTGTGTGTCCTCCAGGCTCGTGCCCGCTGCCTAAGAAAGTCGGGCCCTTACGCGATGACGCGCCCCCACCCACACCGTTGACGCCATCCAGGACATCCGGTGAGTGAGGACCGTCGCTCGCCGACCGATGAGGCCCCTCGGGAAGGGGAGTTGCCGCGGAGTCCTGGCGACAACTTCCGCATCGCGTTGCCCAATTTCGAAGGTCCGCTGGACCTGCTGCTCCATCTCATCAAGGAGCATCGGGTCGACATCTTCGACATTCCGCTGGCGCTGATTACGGAGAAGTACCTCGAGCACCTGGAGCGGATGCGGGAGATCAACCTCGACATCGCCGGGGAGTTCCTGGTGATGGCCTCCACCCTGGCGCACCTCAAGAGCCGCATGTTGCTGCCCCGGCAGGACGTCGTCTCGGCGCAGGAGGGGGCGGAGGTGCTCGCGGTCGCCGAGGAGACCGAGGACCCGCGCGCGGAACTGGTGCGGCGCCTGCTGGAGTACCAGAAGTACAAGGACGCCGCTGAACAGCTCGCCACGCAGGACCTGCTCGGCCGCGACGTCTTCGCCCGCAACGTCCCGGTGGAGGCGGTGCCCATCCCCGAGGAGGAGGTGGGTCTCCAGGAGTTCAGCGTCCTCAAGCTGGTGGAGGCGCTCGACCGGGTGCTGGAGCGGTTGCAGCCCAAACTGCAGCACGAGGTGGTCCGGGAGCGCGTGACGCTGTCCGAGGCCATCCTCCGCGTAGTAGAGCGCCTGCGCCCGCATGGACAGGTTCTGTTCGAGAGCTTGTTCACGGAAGAGGAAACCCCGTCGCGACAGGAGGTGGTCATCACCTTCCTGGCCATCCTGGAGATGGTGAAGCGGCGGCTCATCCGGGTGGTGCAGGACGAGCCGCTGGGGCCCATCCTGCTGCTGCCCAACGGGGACGCGCTGGAGAAGCTGGCTCCCACGGAGGTCGACGACAGTGACTACCGGTAGCAACGGACCGCAGGACGAGACTCCCGAACCGGGCACGCCCGGTGGCCCCGGCCCGTTCTCCGAAGAGGAAATCGCTGCTGTCACGGGCCCCGGCCCGGCGGATGAGCTGGACGAACTGGAAGCGGCCTCCATCGAGGAGGACTCGGACGAGGCGCCTCCGGACCTGGAGACGTCCTTTGAGAAGCTCCTCTCCAAGAGCCGCAAGCTGTCCACGGACCGCATCCGCACCGTCATCGAGAGCGTGCTCTTCGTGGCGGAGCGTCCGCTGTCGGTGGACGAGCTGTATATGGCCACCGGCATCGAGCGGGAGCTCATCGCCGAGGCCCTCAACCAGCTCTCCGGCATCCACCGCGACGGCATCAGCGGCATCGTGCTGTACGAGGTGGCCGGTGGGTGGCAGTTCCGGACGGACCCGCATTCGGGTGAATATGTCCGGCGTTACCTGCGGGTGAAGCCACAGCGGCTGACCCGGGCGGCGGTGGAGACGCTGGCCATCATCGCGTACCGGCAGCCGGTGACCCGGCCAGAAATCGAGGACATCCGCGGCGTGGACTGCGGCGCGGTCATCAAGGCGTTGATGGACCGCAAGCTGGTGAAGATCCTGGGCAAGCGTGAGGAAGTGGGGCGGCCCATCCTCTATGGAACGTCGCGTGAGTTCCTGGAGTTCTTCGCACTGAAGGACCTGTCTGCCCTGCCCACGCTGCGTGAGTTCCACGAGCTGACGCAGGAGCACCGGGAGATCGTCGAGAAGGAAGACAAGCCGGCGCCCCCGGCTGCGGGGACGGTGGAAGCGCTGTCGGACCCGGCATTCACGAAGCGGATGGAGAAGAGCGCGGCGGCCAGTGAAGCCGCGCTGGAGGACCTGGAAGAGGCCATGGCGGCCGCGGACCGGACACAAAAGGTCAGCTCCAGCGTCCTGGACACGACGCCCCCGAAACCCGAGACGGGTGATACGACGGGGCCCAAGCCCGAGTGACGGGCAGCATGGAAGAAGGATGGTATGGCGGCCGAACGACTACAGAAGTACCTGGCCCGCGCGGGAGTTGCTTCGCGCCGGCATGCAGAAGAGCTGATTACCGCGGGCCGCGTCGCGGTGAACAACAAGACGGTGACGGAGCTGGGCAGCCGGGTGGAGCCCGGTACCGACCTGGTGACGGTGGACGGGACGCTCGTCACGCCTCCGGATGAATCCTCCTACTTCCTGCTCTACAAGCCCGTGGGCGTCGTGACGACGCTGTCGGATCCGCAGGGCCGGCCCACGGTGGCCAACTACGTGGAAGAGACGGGCAAGCGCCTGTTCCCGGTAGGCCGTCTGGACTACGACGCCGAGGGCGCGCTGCTGTTCACGGATGATGGGGCGCTGGCGCACAAGCTGACGCACCCCAGCTTCCAGGTGCCGCGCACCTACCTGGCGAAGGTGAAGGGCGCTCCGGACACGGCCACGCTGGACAAGCTGCGCGGCGGCGTGCGGCTCGAGGACGGCATGGCCACGCCGGTGTCGGTGAGCGTGTTCGAGGCGGCGGAGCGGAACACCTGGCTGAAGATTGTCGTGGCGGAAGGACGCCCGCACCTCATCAAGCGGCTGTGCGCGGCGGTGGGGCACCCGGTGGTGCGCCTGTTCCGTCCGTCCTACGCCGGCGTGGGCGTGGAAGGTCTGCGCCCCGGCGAACTGCGCCCGCTCAAGACGAGCGAGGTGGAGCTGCTGAACGCGGTGTCGGATGGCAAGGCCGCGCCGCCGACGGGGGAGCTGAGGCTGCCTCCGCGCCGGCATGGCCGGGCGGCTCCGGGCTTCGACTCTGACGATGAGGCGGAGCTGTCCATGGATGACGATGCGCCCGTGGCCGCCAAGCCCGCGCGCAAGGCGCCGGCCCGTGCGGCCAAGGCCGCGTCCGCGGGTGGTTCGAGCCTGGCGCGTTTCGGTCGGCCCAAGGCGGCTTCGGCCGAGGGCAAGCCCGCGCGCCGTTCGTTCGGTAGCGATGAGGGCGCGCCGCGTGGCCGTTCCTTCGGTGGTGACAAGGCTGGCGCGCCGCGTGGCCGCTCCTTCGGTGGTGACGAGGGCAAGCCCGCGCGTCGTTCCTTTGGTGGTGACGAGGGCAGGCCCGCGCGCCGCTCCTTCGGCAGTGACGAGGGTAAGCCCGCGCGCCGCTCCTTCGGCGGCGACGCGGGCAAGCCCGCGCGCCGTTCCTTCGGTGGTGACGAGGGCAGGCCCGCACGCCGCTCCTTCGGCAGTGACGAGGGTAAGCCCGCGCGCCGTTCCTTCGGCAGTGACGAGGGCAGGCCCGCGCGCCGTTCTTTCGGCAGTGACGAGGGCAGGCCCGCGCGCCGTTCTTTCGGCAGTGACGAGGGCAGGCCCGCGCGTCGTTCCTTCGGTGGTGACGAGGGTAAGCCCGCACGCCGCTCCTTCGGCGGTGACGAGGGTAAGCCCGCGCGCCGCTCCTTCGGCGGCGACGAGGGCAAGCCCGCGCGTCGTTCCTTCGGTGGTGACGAGGGCAGGCCCGCACGCCGCTCCTTCGGCAGTGACGAGGGTAAGCCCGCGCGCCGTTCCTTCGGCAGTGACGAGGGCAGGCCCGCGCGCCGTTCGTTCGGTGGCGATGAGGGCGCACCGCGCGGCCGGTCCTTCGGCGGTGACAAGGCAGGCGCTCCTCGGAGTCGTGGTCCGGGCCGATCCTTCGGTGGTGACGAGGGCGGCGCTCCTCGGAGCCGTGGTCCGGGCCGCTCCTTCGGCGGCGATGCGGGCAGCGGTCCGCGGAGCCGTGACACGGGCGCTCGCGGTACGGGGCGCGCATTCGGTGGTGCTGGCGGCGCCCGTCGCTCGTTTGGCAGTGACGAGGGCGGCGCCCCCAAGAGCCGTGGCGCGGGTCGTCCGGAGCGCCGTGAGTGGAGCGCGGGCGGAGACGCCGCGCCGCGGACTCGCGCACCGCGCGCGGGTGGCGAAGGCCGTCCGGAGCGCAAGTCGTGGGGTGCTGGCGGCGGCGCCGGCCGTGCCCCGCGGGGTGAAGGCCGTCCGTACTCGCCCCGTTCCGGAGGCGCGGGTGCTGGCCGCCCGGAGCGCCGTGAGTGGAAGCCTCGCGCCGAAGGGGCAGACGCTCCGCGTGGCCGGGGTGGTCCTCGCCGTGAGGGCTCAGAGGGCGGACGCCCCGCACGCAGCACCTGGACGCCCACCGACGAAAGCGGGAATCCCCGTGAACGCGTCGTCCGGGCCGGGGCTCGCAAGGGTCCTCCCGCCGAGAAGTCCGGCGGATTCCAGGACTGGGGCAAGAAGAAGGAGCGAGCAAGCGCCCCGAGCTGGAGCAATGAGCGTCCCCGCGGCGGCGCGGGCAGGCCGCCTCCCCGGGGGCCTCGCCGTCCGCGTTGATACATGACGCGGTGGATTGGGCGGGAATCGAGGGGGATTGATATAACCGGCGCCAACTCCTACACCGTTTCCCTCACCGGAGACCGATGCGAACCGGCGCACGCCCCCTCATTCTCGCACTTGCCCTGCTCCTCGGCTGCAACGGCAGCAGGGACCAGCTTCTCGCGGACCTCCAGAGTCCTCGTCCGGAGGTCCGCGCTCTCGCGGTGAAGAAGCTGGCCGGGCAGGGCAACCCGGATGACCTCGTCCTCTTCACCCGCGCGGCGAAGGACTTCGCCGCCATCGTCCGGGCCGAGGCCGCCGTGGCGCTGGGAGAGAGCCAGGACGCCCGCGTCGTGGACCTCCTGGGCGAATTGCTCGAGGACCAGGACGAAGAGGTCCAGGGCCGCGCCGCCATGGCGCTGTCCAAGGTGAACAACGAAAAGGCCAAGGCGTACCTCACGCTCCAGTACGGACGGCGGGGCCGCGCCACACGTCAGGTCATCGTCCAGGCCCTGAAGAACGCCAACGTTCCGGGGGCCATGGCGGAGGTGGTCGCCGCCGAGGCCCGCTCCCAGTGGGACCGCAACCAGCTCGCGTTGACCGAAGGCGCGCTGCCCGAGCGCGTGGGCGCCGCCGAGGAGCTGGGCAAGAGTGGCCGTCCCGACGCCGTCAACCGGCTGCTGCCCTTGGTTCGCGACAGCCAGGTCATCCTCGCCGCCGCCGCCGTGCGCGGGCTGGGTGACGCCGGCGACAAGCGCGCGGTGAGCCCCATCGCGTTGCTGCTGGAGGAGAACTTCCCCGAGCTGCGCGAGTCCGCCATCCACGCGCTGATGAAGCTTCAGGATCCGGTAGCCACGCAGCGCCTCCAGTTGGTGGCGGTGGAGAAGAGCGCCGTCAGCCCGCTGGCCATCGACGCCATCGTGTCCTTCCCCCGGACGCCGCAGACGGACGCTGCGCTGTGCGCCATCGTCATGGAGGGCGCACCGGCGGAGGCGCTCGTCGCGGGCCGGAGCATGCGCTCACGCGGCGGCTGTCCGTTGGACACCATTGGCGAGCGGCTGGCACGTCCGGCCACGGCCGCCAGTGGCCTCCAGGCCGTCGAGGGGCTGGGACCCGCGGCGCTGCCGCTGCTCGGCAAGGTGGTGCCGTGGCTGAGTCATCCGGACGCCACGCTGCGCTTGCTCGCGGTGGAGGCCGTGGCGGAGGTGGGGGATGCCTCCGTGGTGCCCACTCTGCAAAAGCTCTACGAGCAGGAGGTCAAGGGACTGGAAGCGCTGCGCGCCGACTGGGTGACCCAAGCGCTCCCGGAGAAGTTCGGCGTGGGGTTCGACCCTTCGACCATGCCGCCCAGCCCGTCGACGCCTGGCCTGAAGGATGAGCGGCCGTCGCGGCACGCGGACCTGCTGGGGCGGGTGAAGGAGCTCAATGCCGCCCGGGTGCGTGAGTCCGGGCGGGACGTGGTGCGGCACCGCGTGCCCACCGAGCTGTACGACGACGTGGCGCCGGAGCGGCTGGTGCCGCTGGCGACGCTGCTGCGAGCGTTGGGGGCGCTGAAGGCGCCCGGCGCCCTGGAACTGCTCACCGGCTACACCCAGGATTCCAGCGCCGCGCTGCGCATGGCGGCCCTGGTGGGACTGGCGCGGCTGGGCCCCGAGGGCGTCAACGTGGCCAAGGCCGGGCTCGTCGAGCCGGACCGCGACCTGCAGAAGGCCCTGGCCCAGGCGCTGGCGGAGGCCGGCGAGGCGGGGCAGGCCGCGCTCATCGAAGTGCTGCCGAAGATGGGGAGCGAGAAGCTGCTGGTGTTGGATGCGCTCACGCGCGCCGGCGCCGTGCCGGGCTCCGCTTCCGCGCAGCTCCAGGCCGTGGTGCGCGAAGGTGGACCGGAAGCGGCGCTCGCGGCGGCCCTGCTGGGACGGATGCAGGCAAAGGACGCCGTGCCCACGCTGGTGAAGGCGCTGGACGAACCCAACAGCGTGGCCCGCCGCGACGTGCTGCTGGCGCTGGGGAGCATCGGCGACGCGCAGGCGGCGGACGCGGTGGCCAAGGACCTGTTCCACGACCTGCCCGAGATTCGCGCCGCTGCGGCGTCGTCGCTCCGGAAGCTGGGCAGCGCCGCACATGCGGACCAGTTGGAGGCCCTCAAGGCGGACTACTTCCGGACGGTGCGTGAGGCCGCGGGCGCCGCACCGGCGTCCGCGAGCACCGCGTCGGAGGGTGCTCGCTGATGGAGTTGCGCAAGCTCAAGGACAAGGCGTCCGAGGCTTTCACCAAGGGACGCTTTTCCAAGGCGGCGGAGCTCTACGAGGACTACTGCCGGGCCGAGCCCAAGGACCATCAGTCACGCCTGCGCTCCGGGGATGCCTGGGTGAAGGCGGGGCAGAGGGATCGGGCCATCTCGGCGTATCAATCCGCGGCGGAAGGCTTCGCGCGCGAGGGGTTCCTGCCGCGCGCCATCGCCGCGAGCAAGCTCATCCTCGAGTTGGACCCCGCGCACCGGGGCGTGCAGCAGATGCTCGCGGACCTGTACGCGCGCCGGGGAACGCCCATGGGCGCACGGGCCCGGGGCCCGATGAGCAGCGCATCGTCCGTGACGGTGAAGCCGTCCTCCGCGCCTGCTGGGGCGTCGCGCCTGCCCGAGACAGTGCGCGCGTCCGGCTCCGCCATTGATGTGGGGGAGGCAGAGGACGGTGCTTCGCCAGCCCCGTTGGAGGCCGGCGGTCCCGCGGTGAACCTGTCCGCGGAGCTGCCTCCAGAGCTGGTGTTGTCCACCAACGCGTCCACGCGTGGCACCGAAGAAGTCGTCCACTCGGTCGAGGTAGGACTGGCGTCGGAAGAGGGAACCGCTGGCGTGGAGTTGACGCTGGACATGGAGCCCGTCGTGGCAGGGACGCTGGTGGACGACGCGTCCGGAACCGATTCGATGACGTCCGAATTGGTCACGTCTGTCCAGGCATCCACGCGCGTGGCGGCCTCAATCCCGCCCGCGATGGCCATCCGTGAGCCAGAAGCGCCGCAGCTCGCGACCCGGATTCCCGCTGTTCAACCCGGAGGCGCGCGTCCGGCGACGAGCGCGTTGCCGCCAGGACTGGCACCGCGCGCGTCGCAGCGGCTGCCCGCGGTGGGCGCTGCTCGCGCGCCCGAGCCCGCGCCGTCTGCACCGCCACGGTCCGTCTCGAACAGCGGCCGCTGGCAAGCCCTGTCGTCGCCCATCACCACGCAGGCCGCGCCCGCCGCTGCTGAAGCCGCGGCCTCCTCCGCGCCCCCTGGACTGCGGTCGCGTCGTGCCGACCCACCGGTCCCCGCGGGCGCCACCGCGCTCCCGGGCCACGACCTGTCACCCGCGCTGGGCGCCTCCTTCCGGACGGCGACGCGTCCGTCCTCCTTCACCGAGTTGGAGCTGGAAGCCGACTCCCTGTTGCACGCGGTGGAGCTGGCCGCGCAGGCGGGCTTGGATCGACAAGGCCTGGGGGCCACGTCCATCAGCGACGGCCTTGAGGAGGAGCTCTACAGCCTGACGGAGGAGGTCCCTCCCGAAGCGGGCTCCCTGGACGCGCTGCCCACGATTCCGCTCTTCTCGGACCTGCCTCGTGACGCCTTCATCGAGCTGTTCGAGCGCTGCCCGCTGCGCCGCTTCGGCCCGGGTGAGCGAATCATCGACCAGGGCAGTCACGGCGATGCGTTCTACGTCATCTGCGAGGGCGCGGTGCGCGTCTTCCGGACGGAGGAGGGCCAGCGCCAGGACATCGCGACGCTCGAAGGAGGCACCTTCTTCGGAGAGATGGCCCTGCTGTCCGGCGCGGCGCGCACGGCCTCGGTGGAGTCCGCGTCCGACGACACCCAGCTCCTGGAGATCTCCGCCAGCGTGCTCGGCGAGCTCTCGGGAAGCCACCCGCAGGTGGCCCAGGCCCTGAAGAAGTTCTGCCGGCAGCGCATGCTGACGAACGTGATGAACACGTCGGAGCTGTTCCGCCTCTTCGGGCGGAAGGACCGGCGCGCGCTCGTGGAGCGCTTCCGCTCCCGGGACGTGGAGCGAGACACCGTCATCATCCGTGACGGCGACGCGACGGACGGCCTCTACGTGGTCCTGTCCGGCGAGGTGGAGGTGCGCAAGGACGGCCACCTGCTGACGCAGCTCCGGGAAGGGGACGTGTTCGGAGAGATTTCCCTGCTCCAGAAGACACCTGCCACCGCGACCGTCTCCGCCACCCGGCACACCACGCTGCTGCGGTTGCCGCGCGCCGACTTCGACGCGCTCATCTCCAGCCACCCGCAAATCCTGGCCCTGATTTCAGACCTGAGCGACGAACGGCTCCGGCGCACGCAGCGCGTGCTGACCGAAGCCGGCATCGAGGAAGACCTCATCCTCGTCTGACGTCAGCGCACCTTGGCGAGGTAGTCGTCTCGCGTCACCAGGCCGCGCGTCTCCAGGAGCTCCAGCATGGCCCGCAGCGAGCGGGCCTGCTGGGCCACCATCCGCTCCAGCCCCGCCACCTGCTGCGTCAGCTCCTCCACGCGCTGGGTGAGCTCCGTCTCACGACCGGGCTGCGCCAGGGTCGCAGAGGCCGCGCGCACGGCCATCGACACGGGAGCGCTTTCGGCCGGGGGCGCCAGCTCGAAGGTGGGCTCGTCCATGCCGAAGGACAGCGGGGTCGCCGTCGTGGAGGTGACCTCCCCGTGGTAGTGGCGGCGGATGGCGCGCTCGATGGACGAGGCGCTCGAGACGACCACCTGGAGGCGCTGGCCACAGTGGAAGGCCAGCTCCTGGAACGCCTCCACGTTGGTGGGGTCGGCGGTGGCGACGGTGAGCGTCTTCGTGGCCGGCTCCGCGGCGATGGGGAAGACGGTGTAGCGCTCGGCGATGTCCGCCCGGAGCGCCTGCAACGCCACCGCGGACGCTGTGTGCTGCTCCAGATCCACCGTGGGAATGGCGAGCTGCCGCGACAGGGCGTGGACCATGGAGCTTTCGTCCACGTACCCCATCTGCACCAGGGTGAGGCCCAGCTTGCCGCCCCATTTGCGTTGTTCCGCGAGGGCGGAGCGGAGCTGGGTTTCCGAGAGGAGCCCGGCGTCCATGAGAATCTCCCCGAGCCGGCGCTTGCGGCCAGGGAGCGAGACAGAGGGTGTGACAGGCGGCTGTTTCACAGCCGTGAAGCATAGCAGCCAGTCAGGCACGACCGGAGACCAGCCAACACCCAGGAGGCCGGGGAGGAGCGTGAGGGACGGGAATGGGGTAGAACAGTCCCTTCATGACGCAACGGATACTGCCGTTTCTCGCACTGCTGCTGGCTTCGGGCTGTGCGTCGCAGCGACTGGCTGGCGCGGACCTGGACCGCGTCCAGCGTCCGGCCTTCATCTCCCGCATCGAAGACGGGGCCGGCCCCAAGAGCCACGTGTTCCGCGATGACTCGGCGTACCGGAACAAGCTCAAGAAGCTGGAGCCGGTGGAGGCGGACCGGCGGCTGACGGTGAAGCTGCTTCAAGCCGTCACGCGCTTCGAGATCTCCGAGCGCCTCCGGGTCACCACGTTGTCGCAACTGCCGCGTGAGTTCCCGTGGACGCACGTGGTGGACCCCGCGCGGGTGGCCTCGGTGCTGGAGAGCTTCCTGGTGGAGGAGGTGCCGGCCAACGCGCCGGACTACGACCTGGTGGCGTCGCTGGGCGCGGACACCATCGTCGAGTTCGTCATCCAGGACTACGGCATGCGCAGCGAAGACGGCCGCGCGGGCGCGTACCTGCGAGGCTATGGCCGCATGTTCACCCTGGACGGGCGCACGGAGGTGTGGCGCCGTCCGTTCGCCATGGACCAGGTGGCCGAGGGCAAGGAGCACCTGGACCCGTTCAAGGTGGGCAAGGACCCGTCACTCTTCCGCGCGGCGATGACGTCCATGCTGGACGAGGTGGCGCGAATGTTCGTGAAGGACCTGACGCCCACCGACCGCGGTGGCGCGCCGCCGCCCCGGGCTTCCGCGGCGGCTTCGGACGTGGTGCCCGGCAAGGCGGGCGCCCCGGCTCCGGCACCCGAGGCGACGAAGCCTCCGGAAGACGAGCTGGCGCCCGGCGAGCTGCCGGACCCCGACCCCTGAGTCACACGGCCTGCTTCAGAACAGCGCGTGCTCCACCAGGAGCACGCTCAGCCCCACGACGAAGCTGACGAGCGTCACCGGGAGGCCCACGCGGAGGAAGCGGAGAAAGCTCATGTTGACCTTCCCGCGCGCGGCCTCGAACACGATGAGGTTGGCCACACTCCCCACCAGCGTGAGGTTGCCCGCCAGCGTGGAGCCCAGCGCGAGCACGTGCCAGCCCAGCTCCACGTCGTGCAGCGTGGGCACCCACGTCCGCGCCAGCATGACGAAGGGCACGTTGCTGAACAGGTTGGACGCCACCAGCGTCAGCCCCGCGAAGCCCAGCGTCTCCCGCAGGGGCGGGCCCGCCATGAGGGGCTCGAACAGGACGCGGATGTCCTCCGCGTAGCCGTGCTTGTTCACGCCATAGACGACCACGAACAGGCTGGCGAAGAAGAGCAGCAGCACCCAGTCCACGCGCTCCAGCGCCTCGCGGGGCTCGCGGCGGGCCAGGGCCATCACCAGGGCCGCGCCGGCCAGGGCGCTCCAGCTCATGGGCAGCCCGGCGAAGAAGGCCACGACAACCCCGGACAGCACCGTCAAGGTGAGCACCATCATGCCCCGGTCCACGGGCGGAGGCGGAGGGTTGGGCTCGAATTGCTTCACGGGCAGGTCATGCCGGAACAGGTACAGGAGTCCGGCGGCGACCACCGCCGTGGAGAGCAGGGCAGGCAGGGCCATGTACGCCGCGAAGCTGGCGTAGGACAGCCCGGAGGCCCCCTGGATGAGCATGTTCTGCGGGTTGCCGGTGAAGGTCGCCACCGAGCCGCTGTTGCTGCCCATGCACACCGCGAGCAGGTACGGAGCCGGCGGCAGGCGCGCGTCCTCCACGGTGGCCAGCACCAGGGGCGTGAGCATCAAGCACACGGTGTCATTCACCAGGAACGCGGACAGCGCGGCCGAAATGAACGTCACGGCGAGCAGCAACCGCCGGGGCGTGTGCGCCCTGCGCACGGCCCACGCGCCCGCGGTGCGGAAGAAGGACGCCTGGGACATGTACGCCGCCAGCAGCATCATCCCCAGCAGGAGGACGATGGTGTCCGCGTCGATGGCGTGACGGTTCGCGTCGGCGCTGTGGTTGTAGACCTCGGCCGGAGTGACGACGCCGAAGACGACCATCAGCACGGCGCCCAGCAGCGCGCCCCCGGGGCGGTCCAGCTTCAGGTACGGAAGGCGCGCACCGGCGATGAAGACGTAGGTGAACAGGAAGATGGCGAGGGCCACGGCGCGGCACACTAGTGGAGTGCCCGCACGTCCGCCTCTGTGCGTATTGGCTGGAGCTCAAACCAATGAGGCGCGCTCCCGCGTTGTTTGCCTCGGTACACGTCTGTACAGTGCCCGGCCCATGAAGCCAGAGAAGGAACCGGGCGCTTTCGGAGGGGCCCGTCGCACGCCGTGGAACGCGCCTCGCGGGTTGGACTCCGTGCTGGAGGGGTGGCGGTCGGACCGGCAGCTCCGCTCCTGCTTCGTCCTGGATGAGGCCACCCCCGCGCGGGCGGGCGTCTTCGCGCCCATTCCGGAAGAGGTGGCGCCCCAGGTGCGTGACGCGCTCGAGAAGCGGGGCATCCAGCAGCTCTTCTCGCACCAGGCGGAGGCGTACCGGCTGGCGCGGGCGGGCCAGAGCCTGGTCATCGCCACGCCCACCGCGTCCGGCAAGAGCCTTTGTTACAACCTGCCGCTGCTGGACCGCTTCGCGCGGGAGCCCCAGGCGCGAGCGCTGTACCTGTTTCCCACCAAGGCCCTGTCCAGAGATCAGGAAGAGTCCCTGCGCGCGCTGATGCGCGAGGCGGGCCTGTCCCACGGCGCCATCACCTTCGACGGTGACACGCCGGCGGATGCGCGCCGGGCCGCGCGGGAGCGCAGCGGCGTGCTGCTCACCAACCCGGACATGCTGCACACGGGCATCCTTCCGCATCACGCGAGCTGGGCGCGCCTGTTCTCCAATCTGCGCTACGTCGTCATCGACGAGCTGCACACGTACCGGGGCGTCTTCGGCTCTCACCTGGCCAACGTGCTGCGCAGGCTCCAGCGCGTGGCGCGCTTCCACGGCGCGGACCCGGTGTTCGTCGCGGCGTCGGCCACCATTGGCAATCCGGAGGCCCACGCGCGGCGGATGCTCGGGCGGGACGTGACGCTGGTGTCGGAGAGCGGAGCGCCTTCCGGCGAGCGCCGCGTCATGGTGTTCAACCCGCCCGTGGTGAACGCGGAGCTGGGCATCCGGGCCAGCTATCTCAAGACGGCGGTGCGGCTGACGGCCGACCTGGTGCGCGCGGGCGTGTCGACGCTGCTCTTCGGGCAGTCGCGCAACAACATCGAGGTGATGCTCAAGTACCTCCGCGACCGCTTCGTCGAGGAGAAGTTGGACCCATCCCTCATCCAGGGCTACCGCGGTGGGTATCTGCCGGGCACGCGGCGCGCCACGGAGGCGGCGCTGCGGGCGGGTGAAGTCCGCTGCGTGGTGGCCACCAACGCGCTGGAGCTGGGCATCGACATCGGCTCGCTGGACGCGGTGGTGTGCGCGGGCTACCCGGGTTCGGTGGCGGCGCTGATGCAGCGATTCGGCCGGGCAGGGCGGCGCGGTGAGGGGAGCCTGGCGCTGCTGGTGACGTCGAGCGCGCCGCTGGACCAGTACCTCGCCGGCGACCCGCGCTTCCTCGTGGGCTCGCCGGTGGAGCACGCGCGCATCGACCCGGACAACGTGGAGATTCTGGTCCAGCACCTCAAGTGCGCGTCCTTCGAGCTGCCCTTCGAGGAGGGGGAGCCCTTCGGGGACGTGCCGCCGGAGTCCACCACGGAGGCGCTCGGGTTCCTCGCGCAGCACGAGGTGGTGCACCCCACCGTGGGCGAGGCGGGCCGTCGCGTGTTCCACTGGTCCACGGATGCGTATCCGGCCAACCACGTGTCACTGCGCAGCGTGGGCTGGGACAACGTGGTCATCATCGAGAAGGGGACGGACCGGACGCTGGCGGAGATGGACTTCCGTTCGGCGCACACGATGCTGCACGAGCAGGCCATCTACCAACACGAGGCCGAGCAGTATCAGGTCGAGCGCTTCGACTACGAGAACCACAAGGCCTTCGTGCGGAAGGTGGCGCCGGACTACTTCACCGACGCGATGACCTACGTGCGCGTGCACGTCATCCAGGAGGACCAGGCCGCGCCCATGGGCCCGGACCTTCAGGCGGGCATGGGCGAGGTGAGCGTCATCGAGAAGGTCGTGGGGTACAAGAAGATCAAGTACCACACGCATGAGAACGTGGGTTACGGCGACGTGGCGCTGCCGGAGATGCAGATGCACACCACGGCGCTCTGGCTGACGGTGCCGGAGGCGGTGGTGCGCGCCATGCGGGCGCCGCGACCGGCGGTCATCGACGCGCTTCGCGGCCTGACCACGGCGCTGCGCACGGTGGCGTGCGTGGGGTTGATGATCGACCCTCGGGATATCGGCAAGACACTGGGGAGCCGGGATGACGCGGAGGGACCGCCACGCAAGGATGGTGGCGTGGGCTTCGACCCGACGCTGTTCTTGTACGACAACGTGCCCGGCGGCGTGGGGCTGGCGGCGCGGCTGTACGACCAGCGGGACGAGCTGCTGAACCGTGCGCGCCGGCTGCTGGAGTCGTGCGCGTGCGAGGATGGCTGTCCGGCGTGTATCGGCCCTGCGGCCGGTGCGATGCCGGGGCAGGCGCCCGTGGACCCGCATCCGCGCAAGCGACTGGCGCTCGAAGTGCTATCGGCGCTGGGCATCGCGGGAATGCAGTAACCGGGAGGCGCGGCCGTGGACCTCAAGCGCAAGCTGGCGCGCCTGACGAGCGTGGGCCCCGGGGGCAAGTCACCCCCGAAGCCCCCCGTGGCGGAGCCACAGGCCGAGCCCGCCGCGCGCGCTGATTCCATGCCCGCGCCTGCGGCCGAAGCGGGCGTGCCCGACGCGCTCGCCGCGCAGTTGGCGAAGCTGGTTCAAGCACGGCGGATGGAGGCGCCGTCCACGCCCGCCGACGCGGAATCGCAAGTTGCCGGCGCGGAGGGCTCGGTGGAGGCTCCGGCAGCACGCCCCGTCACGGCGTCGCCTCCACCCGCCCCCCGAGATCCCCGCATCGACAGCCTGCGCCGGATGCTGTCGGACTGGTCGGAGCGTCAGGGCCTGGCCGCCGCGCGCCGGGGCACGCCGCCGCCAGCACCTCCTGGCCCGCTGCCCGTGGAGTCCCGTGCCACGGCCCACGGCACGGTCCACATCTCCGAGCGCATCCTCTCCCCGGAACACCACCACGGCTCCGCGCCTCTCGCCGCGGCCCTGGACGTGGAGGGCCCCCTGGTCGCCAGCCTCGCGCTGCACGCGGACCTGGCGGGCGTGGACTTCCAGCGGATGCTCTTCCTGGACACGGAGACCACCGGGCTCGCGGGAGGAACGGGCACCGTGCCATTCCTCGTGGGGCTGGCGTGGTTCGAGGGCCGCTCGCTCAAGGTGCACCAGCTCTTCCTGCGGCGCCTGGGAGAAGAGGCCCCCATGTTGCGCTCGCTCGCTGAGCGCATGGCTGCGTCCTCCTGCCTCGTCACCTTCAACGGCAAGAGCTTCGACTGGCCGCTCCTGCGGACGCGCTTCGTCCTCAACCGCGTCCCCGCACCCGTGGAGCTGCCCCACCTGGACCTGCTCCACTGCGCCCGCCGCGTCTTCAAGCACCGGGGCGCCGGCACGCGACTGGTCCACCTGGAAGACCAGGTGCTCGGCTTCCGGCGCGTCGACGACGTGGACGGCTCGCTGATTCCCGACCTGTACTTCCGCTACCTGCGCGGCGGAGACGGCTCGGCGCTGACGCCCGTGCTGGAGCACAACGTCAACGACCTCCTCCTCCTGGCGGCCCTGCTCGGTGAGCTGGTCCGCCGCTTCCGAGCAGGGGGCGCAGGCGCCTCCGTGCCCCGGGACGCGGACCCTCGCGACCTGCTCGGCTTCGCGGGCGTGGCGCTCCGGGCCCGCGACTACGAGCGCGCCCAGGCCTTCGCCCGGGCCGCGGCGGCGGGGGACACCGGCGCCGTGGGCATCGAAGCCCTGGCCCTGGCCTCCCGGCTGTCACGCAAGGCGGGTGACGCCTCGGCCGCTGCGGCGCACCTGCACCAGGCACTGCAGACTGCCCAGGGCTTCCAGGCCGCGACGCTGCACCTCCAGCTCACCAAGCTGTACGAGCATGGCCTCAAGGACCTCGCGCGGGCGCTGCACCACGCGAAGCTGGCCTCGGCGGCGGAGCTGCCCGCGGACCACCACCGCCGAATCCTTCGCCTGGAGACGCGCCTGGCCCGGAGCACCCGGGCGGCCTCGCTGGACCTGGGAATGGGGAGCCCGCGCTCGGGAACCTGACGATTCTGGGCTTCCGCACCACTGGAATCGGACAGTCGATCCGGGCGGGACGCTCGCCTCATTGTCAGACAGGCACATGATTGAGGCACACGCCACGGCCGTGCGCTATGAGGGCCCCATGAAAATTACCAAGGACAGCGTCGTCTCCATCGATTTCCGCCTCCACCTCGGCGACGGCAAGGCCGTGGACGAGAGCGAGCCGGGGGAGCCGCTCGTCTATCTGCAGGGGCACGAGGAAATCGTCCCGGGCCTGGAGAAGGCGCTCGAGGGCAAGTCGCGCGGTGACACCCTCCAGGTGACGGTGGGTCCCGACGAGGGCTACGGCGACTACGACCCGGAAGGCATCGAGGAAGTCCCGAAGACGGAGTTCCCGGAGGGCCTGGAGCTGGTGGCGGGCGGCGTGCTCAGCGCCACCGACCCGGACGGGGACGAGGTGGACTTCTTCATCAAGGAAGTGAAGGCCGACTCCGTGCTGGTGGACTTCAACCACCCGCTGGCCGGCAAGACGCTGCACTTCGAGGTCACCGTGCGGGACGTCCGCGCCGCGACGGCCGAGGAGCTGGAGCACGGCCACGCCCACGGGCCCCACGACTCTCACTGATTCGGACGGGCGCCTTCGCGGGCCCCTCCTTGCTTCGCCGCCGGGCGTCCCCAAGACAGGGCGCCCGGCGGAAGTCCTCCGCCTAGCCGCCCAGGAAGTCGGACGTGAAGGCGAAGGCGCCCATCATGTAGGGCAGGGCGCCGCCACGGTTCGGGTGGTTCAGGTACCACGCGAAGTTCAGCAGGATCGTTGGCCGGTTGAACGACGAGCCCTCGCGCGTGTTCAGGGCGTACGCCAGCATGGGGCCGATGCGCGTGTGGCTGTTGTCCACGTTCTGCGCTCCGCCCGAGCCATCCTGGTAGCGCGGCCACACACCGCTGAAGCGGGCCCCCAGCGTGAGCTGCGGCGTCGTCAGCATCATCAGGTCGGTGTCATTGGTGAACACCCAGCCCCGGCCGGGGATGAGCGTGTCCAGCAGCGCGTCGTAGAAGGAGGCGCCGTTGCCCTCGCGAAGCGCCACGTTCCAGTACTCGATGGACGCCTTGCTCCGCACCACGAACGAGCCGAAGCGCGCCTGGAGCGTGGGCTCCACCATGTAGTGGTGACCCGAGGTGCTGTACGCGGCGTCCTCCGTCAGGTCGCGCGCGTCGTCGGAGAAGTCCAGCATCGGGTTGTTGTACGACTGGAGGAACCCGAAGGTGCCGAAGTACCGGACGTACTCATAGGTCGCCCGCAGGTTGAAGATGGCCAGCGGCTGAATCTCGAAGACGGGGCCAACCTTCACCGAGGCCGGGTTGGCCTTGATGGCGAACGCGCCGTTGACGAAGTTGTCGCGCGTCAACATGGACTCGCCGTCGAACATCCGCTTCTGGAGGATGATCCGGTTCTGGGTCTCCATGCCCAGCGGGTTCCAACGCAGGAAGTTGATGTTGGCGAAATACAGGCGGGTGTCGGGCCCCAGCGGCGGGAGCGTGGGGGCCGTGGGGGCGTCCGTGGGCTTGGGGGCTGTCTGCGGGGTCGACGGCAGGGCAGCGGCTTCGGGCTCTTCGGCGGCGGCTGGTGCGGAGAATCCCAGGCAAAGTGACAGGGAAAGCACGGACAGCGGTCGACGCAGCGTCATCGAGACACCTTCTCGGGGAGTGACGTGGGGGGGCGGAGTACAGCGGGGTCCTGCTCATCCGCGTAGCGCCGGCTGACATAGAAGCCGAAGGCCGCCGCGGTGAAGTACATGATGAGGCTGTAGATGGCCGGGGGAATGGCCATGGTCGAGTTCGCTAGCAGCGTCGGGCTGAGCGCGATGGCAATCGCAAGCATTCCGTTGTGAATGCCAATCTCCATGCCAATGGCAACCGCTTGCCGCCGGGGCAGGCGCAGCAGGATGGGTACAAAGTAGCCCACCGCGAGGCTCACCAGGTTGAAGGCCAGCGCCGCCGGGCCCACCTGGCGGAAGAAGCTCAGCGCATTCGCGCGCTCCGTGTACACGGACGCTGCAATCACCGCGACGAGGAAGAGGGTGGACAGGATGCGAATGGGCTTGTCCATGCGCTGCGCCACGGCCGCGCTGCGCGAGCGGATGAACATGCCCAGGCTCACCGGCCCCAGCACGATGAGCACCACCTGCACGATCTTCGCGAACTGCATGGGGACCGCGCGGCCCTCGTCCATGAAGTGCGCCAGCGACAGGTTGATGATGAGTGGCAGCGTGACGAGCGACAGCGCGCTGTTCACCGCCGTCAGCGTGATGTTGAGCGCCACGTCACCGCGGGCCAGGTGGCTGAAGAGGTTCGCTGTCGCGCCGCCAGGGGAGGCCGCCAGCAGCATCAATCCCACCGCCAGCTCCGGCGGCAGACGGAAGGCGTGGGCGATGAGCAGGCACGCCACCGGCAACACCAACATCTGGCAGCCGAGGCCCACCAGGATGGCGCGCGGATAGACAATGACCCGCTTGAAGTCCGCCAGCGTCAGCGTCAGGCCAAGCCCGAGCATGATGACGGCCAGCGCCAGCGGCATGAGTACCGCCGTGAAGACATTCGACTGCATTCGCCCCCCGGATGGAGTGTCCAGCGTTGAGCATTAGCGTCGCGCAAGAGTGCGGGGCGCTTCAAGCGTCTCCGCTCTCAAAGGTTGCTAAAGTGGAGGCTACCCATGACGCCGTATGTCATTGATGCACTGCGGCGCTGCGCATGAGCCGTCTATTCTCATCGTGAACCGACACGGCTTCGCGGTCGGGCGGGACCCGGCAAGGGACCATGGATGGGGCGCCGCTTCCCGAGACACCGGTGCCCCGGTCGATTACGACAGGGGCCATGAGCCGAGTCCTGGATGAGCTGTTGTCGCTCCTTAAACTGGAGAAAATCGAGGAAAATCTGTTTCGTGGCCGGAGTCAAGACCTGGGGTTCCGCCAGCTCTTCGGGGGCCAGGTGCTGGGGCAGGCGCTGTCCGCGGGCAGCCAGACGGTGCCCGCCGGCCGCCATGTCCACTCCCTGCACGGCTACTTCCTGCGCCCGGGCGACGCGACGCTTCCAGTCGTCTACACAGTGGACCGGGTGCGGGACGGCGGCAGCATCACCACGCGCCGCGTCGTGGCCGTGCAGAAGGGCGAGCCCATCCTGACGATGATCGCCTCCTTCCACGGGGACGAAGAGGGCTTTGCCCACCAGGCGCCCATGCCGGAGGTGCCAGGCCCGGAGGCGCTGGCCTCGGAGCAGGAGCTGCTGAGCCGCCTGTCCGCCCGCATCCCGGAAGCCCTGCGGGAGAAGTTCCTGGGGGAGAAGCCGATTGAGATCCGGCCGGTGGCGCCGGTGGATCCGTTCAACCCGGAGGCGAAGGCGCCCATCAAGCACGTGTGGTTTCGCGCCAACGGCGACCTGCCGGAGGATCCACAGGTGCACCGGTACGTGCTGGCCTACGCGTCCGACTTCAACCTCATCAGCACCGCGCTCCTGCCCCACGCGGCCAGCTTCTTCCAGCCCCGCATCCTGGGCGCCAGCCTGGACCATGCCCTGTGGTTCCACGGAGACCTGAAGGTGAGCGACTGGCTGCTGTACTCCATGGACAGCCCGTGGGCGGGCAACGCGCGCGGCCTGTCGCGCGGCAGCGTCTACACGCGTGACGGCCGGCTGGTGGCCTCGGTGGCCCAGGAAGGGCTGCTGCGCATCCGCAAGCCCAAGGCCTGAGAAACGGGGACGACACCCCACACCGGCGTGTGGGGTCGAGCCCTCCGCCGCGCCCTCGGGAATCCACGAGGGCTGCAACTCTCCGGAATTCCTAGTGCTTTCAGGAGTGGCACCCTCGTTGCTGGGCAATGCGGCGGCTCAGACAACAAGGCCCCCCGACCCGGAGGTGCTGGAGGCGCAGGTGCGCCGGATGCTGAAGGACCCGCGGTCTGAAGCGCTGGTGCAGAACTTCGCCGGCCAGTGGCTGGGCCTGCGGAAGGTGGACGGCATCACCGCGGACCCGTCGCTGTTCCCCGGCATGGATTCCGAGCTCAAGCGCGCCATGCGCGAGGAAGGGGAGAGCTTCTTCCGCGCCTTCCTCAATGAGGACCGCAGCGAGCTGGAGCTGCTGGACGCGGACTTCACCTACGTCAACGACCGGCTCGCGGACTACTACGGCCTGCCTCGCCCGGGCTCCGCCTCCGTCACGCGCGTGAGCACGGGCGACGGACGGCGCGGCGGCGTGCTGGGCCAGGCAGGTGTGCTGGCGCAGGCGTCGCTGGCCACGCGCACCTCGCCGGTGCTTCGCGGCAAGTGGGTGCTGGGCAAGCTGCTGTGCCAGGAGCCCCCTCCGCCGCCTCCCGGCGTGGAGGCGCTGCCCACGCAGGTCCCGCCGGGCTCCACGCTGCGGCAGATCACCGAGCTGCATCGCGCGAACCCCGCTTGCGCGAGCTGCCACGACACGCTGGACCCCATCGGCTTCGGCCTGGAGAACTACGACGCGGCCGGGGCCTGGCGAGAGACGGACAACGGCTCGCCGGTGGACGCCACGGGCAACTTCAAGGGCGTGTCGTTCCAGGGACCGCGTGAGCTGGCGACCATCCTCAAGGGCGACCCGGCCTTCGCGACGTGCATGACGCGGCAGGCGCTGGCCTATGGCTTGGGCCGCGCGCTGACGGACGAGGACGAGGCCACCGTGCGCTACGTGGACACGCGCTTCTCGGCGGGAGGGCACCGGCTCCCCGAACTGCTGGTGGCCGTGGCCCTCAGCGACAGCTTCCGCAACCGCTGCCCGGTGCCGGCGGCGGAGTAGAACGACGCACGGGCCGTGAATACGGCGCTCGGACGGCCGTCGGGAGCAAGCGGGCATCCTCCGCTTGCTCCCGAAAGGTATTTCGATGCGTACCCGTCTCTGGCCCGTCGTCCTTGCCCTGCTCGCACTGGGAAGCAGCGCCTGTGTCATGGCGCCCCTTCAGCCCGGGTACACCGAGTGCGGGGATTTCATGGGCGATGACCCCTGCCAGCCGGGGCAGTACTGCGCGGACGCCGCGCTCAGCTATTGCGAGCCCGGCTGTACCAGCGACGTGAACTGCGCCTCCAACCAGGAGTGTGTGAAGGAGTACAGAGAGCAGGTGGGGACCTGCCTCAACATCTGCACGTCCTGCGAATACGATTGAGCCGGTGGGCAGGGCGCCCGCGGCTTGGGAGGTGACGTCGATGCGCGCGGTGGTGTTCCAGCACGAGGAGCACGAAGGGCCCGGCCTGCTGGGGCCGGTGTTGCAGGCGGCGGGCTTCACGCTGGTGAACCGCTTCCGCGCCGTGCGCCGGGAGGACGTGGACGCGGAGCTGCTGGTCGTCATGGGCGGCCGCATGGCCGTCTACGAATCCGAGCAGCATCCCTTCCTACGGCAGGAACTGGGCATCCTCATGGAGCGGCTCGCCTACGAGCGCCCGTGCCTGGGCGTCTGCCTGGGCGCCCAGATGCTCGCGGCGGCGGCGGGCGCGGACGTGTTCCCCGGGAAGAATGGCCTCGAGGTGGGCGTGGGCCCGGTGCGATGGACGCCGGAGGCGCAGAAGGACCCCGTGTTGTCCGGGGCCCGTCCGCGCACGGTGGTGGCGCACTGGCACGGTGACTCCTATGCGCCCGTCCCAGACGCCACGCTGTTGGCGTCCACGGACCGGTACACCCAGCAGGCCTTCCGGCTGGGCACGTCCTACGGCTTCCAGTTCCACCTGGAGCTGACCGCCAGCGAGCTGGGGCGATGGATTGACCTCGAAGCGGACGGCCTCCAGCAACGCGGAAAGAACCTCCAGGAGCTGAAGGCGCAGCTGCCCAAGCTCAAGGCGGCCGAGGCCGACAACACGGAGGTGCTGCACCGCCTCGCGCACCACTTCGCGCGCGTGGCGGCGGGCCGCTGACGTGCGCGAGGGCTCGGACTAACGGAGCCCCTTGGGGCGGCGGGCCGCGCTCGCGGATGGTGACTCCAGCTGGGAGGAGATGTCCGCGTCGCTGCCATCACCCCCTGGGACACCGTCCGCGCCATACGACAGGATGACAGGGCTGCCGCCCTCATTCATGTACACGTAGTCGCGATTCCACGGGTCCTGGGGCAGTCGCTCCAGCGAGCGCGCCTGGAGGAGTTCTTCCAGGCCGGCCTGGGTCTCCGGGAAGCTGCCGGTCTTCATGTAGTGGAGCTTGAGCCCCGTCTCCAATGTCTTGATGTCCAGGGCGGCGGTCTTCAGCTTGGCCTCCTCCAGGTTCGACATCACGGAGACGCCCACCGCCGCGGCGATGAGCCCGAGGATGGTGATGACGACCATGATTTCAATCAGCGTAAATCCGCGAACGTGACGACGCCGAGCGTTCAGCTTCTGCTGGGTTGGATTCATCTTTGAGTTGTGACCTCGTGTGACGTTGTGTCCGGCGCGTGCGTGGCCGACGTGTCGTCATGTCTGCCGGTGCAAGGGCGTTGCACATGCCGCGGGTTGCGTGCGCCTGGAGCAGGACTTCGACGCCCGGCGCGGACGTTCGCCATTGCAGTCGTCGTGCCTGACCGCACGCGCCGCTGTCTCCGCTTGCGCCGCGTGAGCGACTGTCGCTTTCCACGCGCGGAGTGCCACTCCTGCGCAGGTAGATGCGGGTACGCATGACTCTCACCCTCCGGATTCGGCGCGGATGAACCGCACCGTCAACGGAGGCCGTCATGAAGCCCCATCTTCCACTCCTCATTCTCGTGGGCGCCGCGGGTTGTGGCACCGAAGTCGATGATGCCGACTTCACGAGTCAGGAGTCCGCCCTGAGTCAGAAGTGGGAGCTGTGCGGGAAGGAGGCCGTTCGATTGGCGGACATCCATCCTGGCCCCGCGGGGTCCAATCCGGCCGATCTGATCCACGGCGACCGGGTCCTCTTCTTCACTGCGGACGACGGGGTGCATGGGCGCGAGTTGTGGCGAAGCAGCGGAACGGAAGGAATCGGCACGTCACTGGTGAAGGACATCTACCCAGGGTTGGCGGGGTCGGAGATTTCGAATCTCACTCGGGTGGGGAACCGGGTGTTCTTCGCCGCGGATGACGGCGTCCACGGCTACGAGTTGTGGGTGACCGACGGGACGTCGGCCGGCACGTACCTGGTGAAGGACATCTACCCGGGGCCGGAGGATGGAATTCGCCGTCCGTCCCCCTTCATCAGGCGGAGTGAGCCCCTGCTGGTTGAGTTCGGTGGTGTCCTGTACTTCGGTGCGAACGACGGCGTGCACGGAAACGAAGTGTGGCGCAGTGATGGAACAGACGCGGGGACGTACCTCTTCGAGGACATCGAGCCCGGACCCGCCAGCTCCTTCCCGCGAAGCTTTGTTCGCGTGGGCAACTACGCCTTCTACTTCGTCGGGGCCAAGGACGGGCCCATGAGCGACGAGGTGCATCTCTGGCGTAGCACGGGAGTGCCAGGCGCCGTTCCCGTCCTCACCCGGGCGGGCGACAACGTTCTCTTCAATCTCCTGGCCGTGAAGTCGCGCCTCTACTTCCTCGTGGACAACGACGAGGGCGAGGCCAGTCTGTGGAAGACGGATGGGGCCGCCTCGAACACGCACCAGTTGCGGTACTTCTACGGAGAGTATCCGCACGATCTGGTCGCGCTGGGCTCACGTGTCGTCTTCAGCGCCGGGGCAGGTGAGCCAGAGGGTGAGGAGCTCTGGAGCAGCAATGGTTCGACTGCAAGCACGAATCTGGTGAAGGACATCTGGCCAGGGCCCATGAGCTCCTCACCAAGCTCTCTGGCGGTTCTGAAGTCGCGAGTCTTCTTCGCCGCGAATGATGGCTCCGGAGAGGGACGTGAACTCTGGGTGAGCAACGGCACCGGTTCGGGGACCAGGCTCTTCAAGGATCTGGCGCCCGGTGGTGGCTCCTCGGATCCCGAAGCGCTCGCCTCCATTGAAGGCACGCTGTTCTTCTCCGCGAGCGATGGGGTGCATGGGCACGAGCCCTGGGTGAGCGATGGCACCCGTTCGGGCACCAAGGCGCTGCGAGGTCTGGCGCACGGGAGCGCTTCCTCGTCGCCGCGCGACTTCGTGCGCTCGGGCTGGGACGTGTTCTTCTCGGCGGATGACGGGAAGACGGGACGCGAGCTGTGGGCCTTGCCGTTCCGTCCGAAGGGGGAGTGCAGGCAGCACCACGCCTACTGAGCTTCGGCGCCCACGCCCAGCCCCGTTTGGTGACAACGATTCCAAGGGGTTGGGTTCCCCGGATGGGTGGAGGTCGAAGGATCAGACCCTCGTGCGTTAATAAGGTGTCAGTTGAAACCTGCCGCGGGGACAGGTCTCGACGAGGGGGAACATGGCGCCGACGTACGACGCGCTGGTCATTGGCACCGGCTTTGGGGGAGCGGTGGCGGCGTGCCGGCTGGCACAGGCGGGCCTGACCGTGCGCGTCCTGGAGCGGGGCCTGCGCTACCCGAAGGGGAGCTTTCCCCGCGACTGGAGCAACCCGCTCAACGGCTGGCTGTGGCGGTACGGCCAGGGCCTCTTCGACGTGAAGCTGCTGCCGGGGATGAGCATTGTCCAGGCCGCGGGCTACGGCGGCGGCTCGCTCATCTACGCCAACGTCCACCTGCGCCCGCCCGCGGAGACCTTCGACACCGACTGGCCGGAGGGCTACAGCCGCGCAGCGTTGGATCCGTACTACGACCTGGTCGCGTACATGCTGGACCTCCAGCCCATCACCGCGTCCGCGCGTGGCCTGCCCACCAAGGCGAAGCGGATGCGGGAGGTCGCGCGCAAACTCGGCCGCGAGCAGCAGTTCTTCTACCCGGACCTCGCCGTGCGCTTCGCCCCCGCCGGCGAGCCGATGCCCAACAAGTTCGGCGTCGCCCAGGAGGGCTGCAACTACTGCGGCGAATGCGACATCGGATGCAACGTCCGCGCGAAGAACACGCTGGACCTGAACTACCTGGCCGTCGCTGAACAGCAGGGCGCGGAGATGACCACCCAGGCGGAGGCCACGCGAATCGAGCCGCTGTCTCCCGCGGGCTATCGCGTCACCTATACCGACCATGCCGCGGGCGGCGCCGAGCGCACCGTGGAGGCCCGCCGCGTGTTCCTGTGCGCCGGCACGGTGAACACCACGGAGCTGCTGCTGCGCTGCCGCGACCAGTGGGGCACGCTCCCGCGCATCAGCGACCGGCTGGGGTGCCGCTATTCGGCCAACGGCGACTTCCTGGCCTTCGCCTTCGAGACGCGCGAGGTGTGGGACCCGTCCGAAGGCCCCACCATCACCACCAGTCTGGTGGTGGACCAGGGGCAGGGCGCGGACAAGACGTGGTTCCTCTTCCAGGAGGGCGGGCACCCCGGGCAGGCGGCGGGGCTGCTTCAGGTGCTGGACATGGGCCGGGACTTCCGTGTCCCCGCGGACCTGCTCCAGAAGCAACTGGTTCGCGCCCTGCGCCGGCGCTCCAAGCCTGAAACCGTCATGGGCAAGGAGCGCGGGCGCTTCCAGGCCGTGTTCCTGGCCATGGGGAGGGATCGCGCCAACGGGCGGCTCGCGCTGCGACCTTTGACTCGGGACATGGAGGTGCGCTGGGACGTGCCTTCCAACCTGCCGCTGTACCGGACGCAGGAGCAGATCTGCCAGGACATCGCTCGGGCGCTCGGGGCACGCGCCGTCTTCAACCCCCTGTGGGATCGGCTTCACATCCCCGTGTCCGTCCACAACCTGGGCGGCTGCACCATGGCGGAGGAGCCGGCCTACGGTGTGCTGACCCCGGACGGTGAGGTGCACGGCCACCCTGGGCTGTACGTGCTGGATGGCGCCGCGCTGCCCGCGAGCACCGGGGTGAACCCGTCATCCACCATCGCCGCGGTGGCGGAGCGCAACGTCGAGGCCGCCATCCGGCAGGTGCTGGGGAACCCCACCTGGACCGCCCCTGAGCGGGCCGGAACGGCTTCGGGCCGGGCGGCGGCGGAACCGTTCCGCGCGTCGATGCGGATGAGCACGAGTGTGGCACCCACGCGGGTGGTGCCAAGAGAGGATCCGATGCGGAGCGTAGTGATTCCAGAGGGAGGCACGGTGTTGTCGCCAACGCCCGTGGTGGGGCTGCGCTTCACCGAGCGGATGCGCGGCTTCATCAACCACGGCCACCTGCCGGACACGGATTACGCGGGCGCCGAGGAGGAGGGCAAGTCAGAGGGCAGGGTGGCCGAGTTCATCCTCACCATCACCTTGCCCAACCTGGACCGCTTCCTCGCGGAGAAGGCCCATTCCGGCATCGCGCAAGGCACCGTCCACGTCCACGGCCTCACGCCTCCTGGCGGGGCGAAGGTGGACCACGGCGTCTTCAACCTCTTCGTGGACACGGACAGCTACTACGAGCGGCGGATGCTCTACCTGCTGCCCTTCACCGGCCTGGACGGCCAGCAGTACCTGCTGGATGGCTACAAGCATGTCCGGGACGACGACGGCTTCGACATGTGGTCCGACACGTCCACGCTCTACACCGTCATCCGCCGGGGCAGCGACCGGCATGCGCCCGCGGTGGCCAGCGGCATCATCCGTCTGGGCATGCCGGACTTCCTCCAGCAGCTCACGACCTTCGCCGTGCTGGGAACGACATCACCGCTGGCGAAGGCTCAGGCCCTGAAGCGTTTTGGGAGCATGTTCATGGGCAACCTCTGGGACGTCTTCGCGCGAACCAAGCTGGAGTAAGAGAGGCGCATCGTGGCGAAGGCATCGCGGTACGACGTGGTCGTCGTGGGCTCCGGCTTTGGGGGCTCCATCAGCGCGCTGCGCCTGGCTCAGGCGGGCAAGTCCGTGCTGGTCCTGGAGCGCGGCAAGCGCTACCGGCCCGGTGACTTTCCCCGAGACGTGACGCGAACGGACGAGGTGCTCTGGCGCCATGCCACGCGGCGCAAGGCGCAGGGCCTCTATGACGTGCGCTTCCTGTCCGGCATCGGCACGGTGACGGCCAGCGGCGTCGGCGGCGGCTCGCTCATCTACGCCAACGTCCACGTGCGTCCGGACGCCGAGGTGTTCGAGGACCCGCGCTGGCCCCGGGCGTACCGCCGGGACTCGCTGGAGCCTTACTTCGACAAGGTGGCGCGGGAGCTGCGGTTGAATCCGGTGCCGCCCTCGATGCCGCTGCGCAAGCGCGACCTCTTCCAGCGCGCGGCACGGGGCATGGGGCGCGAGACCTTCGACCCGCCCGTGGCCGTGGCCTTCTCGGAGCCGCCGGGACCGGGCCGGCGCGTGTGCCAGCTCTGCGCCGAGTGCGAGTTTGGCTGCCAGCACGGCGCGAAGAACACCATGGACCTGACGTACCTGGCGCGGGCGGAGGCGCTGGGGGCGCTGGTCCTGGCCCGCACGCTCGTCTCCCACGTGGAGCCGGTGCGGGATGGGTACCGCGTCCACTGCCAGGACCTGGTGTCGGGAGAGCGGCACACCGTGGAGGGCTCGCGGGTGGTGCTGGCCGCAGGGACGCTGGGCACGGTGGAGATATTGCTGCGCAGCCGGGACGTCACGCGGACGCTGCCTCGGGTGAGCCGGCGGCTGGGCCACGGCTATTCGGGCAACGGGGACTTCCTGGCGTCGATGCAGGGCGCGCGCGAGGACATCCAGCCCTGGGTGGGCCCCGACGTGTCCACCGTGATGCGCTTCACCGACCGGCAGCCGCGCTTCACGCTGGTGACGGCCACGTTCAACCAGCCCGCCACGGAAGTCCTCGCGGGCCTGGGGCAGCCGAACCTCGGACGGCTCCAGGGCCTGGGGGCACCGCTATGGACCTGCCTGGGCCCGGCCGTTCACGCGGCGCTCAAGAAGGGGCTGATGAGCCGGCCCCTGCGTACCAACGTGGATGCGGCTCGCACGTCCAACCTGTTCGGCATCGGCCAGGACAACGCCAACGGCCGGATGCACCTCGATGACGGGCAGCTCGACGTGTCGTGGGACTTCGCTGGGGAGAACGCGGAGTTGGTGCGGCGGATGACGGACGCGATGCGGGACCTGGCGGCCCAGTACGGTGCCACCTTCGCGCCGCTGATCACCTGGCAGCTCTTCAAGCGGCCTTTCACGGTGCATTCGCTTGGCGGTGCCCATCTGGCGGAAGCTCCCGAGCGCGGCGTGGTGTCCACCGAGGGAGAGGTGTTCCACTATCCCGGGCTGCACGTGGCGGACGGCTCCGTCATCCCGACAGCTATCGGCTTCCACCCGGTGATGACCATCAGCGCGGTGGCCGAGCGCATCGCCGAGGCCGTGGTGCACGGATTCTCATCCCATTCGAGGAGCGCTTCATGAACACGCTTCCTTCCGCCGAAAGGCACGACTTTCCCGCGGGCGACGGCGTTCCATTGCAGCTCACGCGTTACCAGGGCGGCGCGAAGGGGCCTGTCCTCCTCGTCCATGGCGCGGGGGTGTGGAGCGGCATGTTCATGCTGCCCACGGTGCGGGAGAACTTCGTGCAGCACCTGGTGCGCCACGGCTACGACACCTGGCTTCTGGACTGGCGCGCCAGCGTGGAGTTGCCGCTGCGGCAGTTCACGCTGGATGACGCCGCCCGCCACGACATGCCCGCCGCCGTCCGGTGGGTCCGCGAGCGCACTGGCGCGGACTCCGTGCAGGCGGTGGTGCACTGCGCGGGCTCGGCGACGTTCTTCATGGCGATGGCGGCGGGGCTGC
This sequence comes from Myxococcus sp. AB036A, assembly GCF_006547355.1. Taxonomy (NCBI): domain Bacteria; kingdom Pseudomonadati; phylum Myxococcota; class Myxococcia; order Myxococcales; family Myxococcaceae; genus Myxococcus; species Myxococcus sp. AB036A. The sequence goes on from NZ_VHLC01000060.1 coordinate 28,680, forward strand.
TGCCGGACGTCCAGAGCGTGGTCGCCTCGCAGGTGGCGCTGCACCACATCGTCCCGCCTTCGACACAGCTCAAGGCAATGCTGCGGTTGCCGGACGTGCTGGACATCACCCGCGACTACCTGACGCCGGACGAGGACCCGAGCAGCCCCTTGTTCCAGGCCGCCTTCGGCGCCTTCGTGGACCTGTGGCGCCATGAATGCGACAGCACCGTCTGCCGCCGGCTGACGTTCATGTACGGGCAGCTCTTCCGGCACGCGCGCATCAATCGGGAGACGCATGACCGGCTCGACGAGCAGTTCGGCCCTTGCAACATGCTGACGTTCCGTCACCTGGCGCAGATGGCCCGCTCGGGCTACGCGGTGGGCTTCGACCATGGCCGAGAGGAGAACCTCCGGCGCTATGGCCGAGAGCGGCCGCCGTCGTACCTGCGCGCGGAGCACCTCAAGCGTCCCATCACCTTCGTGTCCGGAGAACTGAATGGCACGTACATGCCCGCGTCCACGGAGCTCACCTACGAGTGGCTGCGCGAAGAGAACGGTGCGTCGTATTACCGGCGGAAGGTTCTGGCGGGGTACGGCCACCTGGACACCTTCATGGGAAGCACTGCGTCGCAGGATACGTATCCGGTGATACGCGACGCGCTGGAGGCCATGGCCTGAGCGGAGACGGCGCCCTGAGCACTCGCGCCGCTACGCGCCTTCGGCCACCGCGGGCGGTGCCTCGCCCGCTGCATCCGAGACTGACGTCTCATCCCATCCGATGTAACGCACGCCCTCCAGGGGCTCGGGCGCGTGGAACTCCAGGGCGCCCACGGTGGACGTGAGCCGTCCGTCCGGTCTCCACGCCGCGAAGGGATGGGGGCGGGTGAAGCGCTCCAGCTCACAGGTGGCCACGTCGCTCTGGGCCACGTGCACGTCCCAGCCCGTCGGGTCCCGGTAGGCGTAGCCCACCAGTGTCTTGGGATCGCACCACGCGCGGCCCTTCACGGCCACGGTGGCCGAGCGGGCCTGGAAGCACAGCTCACCCGGCTGCGGCGACTGCAGGCGTGTGAGCAGCATGTCCGGGGCCTCGTGGAACCGGTGTTCCCGCCGCGCGGTGCGCAGGTAGATGGGCGACAGCCGGGGACTGAGCGGATGCTGGCGGGAGCGCACGGACAGCACCTCCAGGCGGGCCTCTGGGTCCTCCTGGAAGCGTGGCACGTAGAGCCACGTCAGCTCCTCCAGCCGGCGGTGTCCCCACAGGTGCTTCTGGAGCCCCGGCGCGCCCTGGACGTCATACCGGTGCCCATCCACGGTGACGGCGCCGGTGAAGGCGATGTCGTCATGCGCATGGGCCACGTGCGTCGTGAGCGGCAGCAGGTCGGCGCCCCGAGGAGCGCGTCGCACCGCCTCCGCGGTCTCCGGCGTGTAGCGCAAATCCCATTCGATGGAATGGCCTCCCGAGGCGACGCGGCCATGGCACCGGCCCGGCGCGAGCTCCGCGTCACCAATCCGGATGCCGAAGCGGCCCGAGGCTTCGGAGGAGAAGCGGGAGAGGGGATGGATGGCCTTCAGCCCCAGCGCGGGCGTGGCGGTGGCGCAGTCGAAGGCCGCCGCCCACAGCAGGGCACGAGGCTCACCGGGGGCTCCCGGCGCGGGGGTGAAAATCGTGTAGCGGAACCACCAGGCGCGCTCGCCCCCAGGGTCGAGCACACACAGGAACCAGATTTCGAAGAAGCCTTGCTGCCCCTTCCAGCGCGGAAGATTGGCGCGCTCGCTCGACGGCATATCGTCCCCCCTCACCAACGGCGCCGGAGCGCCGTCGCGGGACTACCGTCGCAGAGGGGCGGCCCCCAGGGCAAGCTGCCTCAGCGGCCCGAGTCCTTCCAGGAGACGCGGTACGTGACGCAGTGTTCGTCGAAGGTGCGGACATCCACCGACGCGGCCACGCCACCGGCGGCCCGGGACATGGCGAGCATGACGCCCTGCTTGAAGTAGCGCAGCATTCCGGGCTCGTTGAGCCAGACCTCGGCCTCCGTCGGTCCCGTCTCCGTGATGCGGACCTCGGTGTAGTTGTTGCTCGTCCGGAATCCGTGCTGTGCCTTCGACAGCATCCGCCAGGGCCCCAGCAGCTTCATCACCCCGAGCAGGGCGCGGCCCATCAGCGTGTCGCGGTAACCGTCAATCATCCGCTCGCCGAGCATCCGCCACGCCACCTCGTCGGGCTCCTGGGGGTGCAGCGCCTTCGCTGTCAGCGTGACGCAGCGAATCCACGACTCCAGGGAGTAGGCGGGGAGGAGTGGCCGGTCCAGGTCCAGTCCCTCGCTTCGCAACTGCTCCTTGAGCAGGGGCGTCACCCGCCCGGAGAGCCCCCGGACGAAGAGCCCTTCCACGATGGGCGGGAAGACGAGTCGTTCGGCCATGGAGTGCATTCCAGCCCGGGCTGTACCGGCTGGGTCAAGCCAGGCCCCTGACGTTCTGTGCGGCTCTGACATACGTGGTTTGCGCACCTATCACAGTGCCGGTCCGCCGGGGATGCGCACCGAGGCCTACGCGGCAGGTTGTCCCACCGGGCGCTTCGCGTAGCGTTCCGCCAGGAGCGAACACACGAGGAGCTGGGCCTGATGATAGAACATCAACGGTAGGACGATGAGCCCCAGGGCGGGATTGGCGCCGAAGAGCAGCCGCGCCATGGGCACCCCTGAGGCCAGTGTCTTCTTCGACCCACAGAAGACCACCGTGATTTCGTCCTCCTTGGAGAAGCCCAGCGCCCGAGCCGTCCGCGTGGTCAGCATCAGCACGATGGCCAGGATGATCATCGCGCCCACGAAGGCCACGCCCAGCACCGCCGCGCCGTAGTCGGAGAACAGGCCCGAGGTGATCGAGTCACAGAACGACGAATAGACGAGGAGCAGGATCACCACCCGGTCGAAGGCATTCGTGTAAGGCCGGTAGCGGGCGAACCAGCCGCCCACCAGCGGGCGCAGCAATTGCCCCAGTGCCAGGGGGAGCAGCAGGAGGATCGACAGCTTGAGGATGGCCTGGCCCATGGGCAGGGAGTGCCCGGTGGCGCTGGCGAACAGGCCGATGATGAGCGGCGTCAACACGATGCCCAGCAGGCTGGACAGGCTGGCGTTGAAGATGGCGGCGGGCACATTGCCTCGGGCGACGCCCGTCATCGCGACCGAGGAGGAGATGGTCGACGGCACCGCGCAGAGATAGAGCAGCCCCAGCGACAGGTCCGCTGGCATCCAGCGGCCCACCAGCACGTCGCCCAGCCACCACAGCAGTGGAAACACCACGAACGTGAAGACCTGAACCACCACGTGGACCCGCCACGTCACCACGCCCGCGCGGAGCTGGGCTGCGGGCAGGCCCAGGCCGTGGAGCAGGAACACCGCGAAGATGCCCACGTCGGCGACGACGTCCGCGTGCATCGGCCCGCCCGACGTACCGAACTCCGGGAAGAGCGCGGCCAGGATGACGGCGCCGAACATCCCCAGCAGGAACCAGTCCCGGGCAAGTCGTTTCACGAGGCGAAGGGGCATGTTTGCCCCCCTTACTCCGGGCAGCCGCGGACCTCTACCGCGGAGTGCGCCGGGCGGGCAGGTGGAGACACTGCCGGCGCCAGCGCCATGCTCCACCATTCCGAGATGAACATGAAGCCGCATTCATGTCGGTGCACACGAGCCTCGGGTGTGGCTCACGGAATCGGCCTCGCGGTGGCGGAAGCCCTCACGGCGCAGGGAGTGCGGGCGCCAGCGGCCTGACTGGCGTGCCCAGCGCCGGCTGCACGCCAACGTGCCTGGCCGGCTGCTTGCGGCGACGCGCGACTGCGTTACCTGAAATACATGACCGAAGTGAACGCAAGCTCGCGTGACTACACGCTTCCCGAGGGGTGCCCCGTCTGCGCGGCGGACCTGCCCGTGCGCGTCACCGCCTCCGGTCCCAGCGCCGTGTGCCGCCATTGTGGCTGGCTGGGCCGCCCCCTCATCACCGTGACCCATCGCGGCCTGCGCGTCAGCTACGACGGCGCGCAGGCTTGAGCATCGCGGGCCATCAACTCGCGGGCGCCGCTGGAGGCTCCTTCGTCTGCGCGAAGGACTCCAGGCGGTCCACCCGCCGCAGCTCGGGAAACGCCCACGCCCAGAGCGCGACCACCGCCAGCGTGCCCACCGCGCCCGCGACCACCGCGGGTACGGCGCCCACGTACTCGGCGAACCCGCCCGCGCGGAACTCGCCCAGTTCGTTGGAGGCACCAATGGCCATCATGTTCACCGCGCCCACGCGGCCACGCATGTCGTCCGGAGTGGCCATCAACTCCAGCGTGTGGCGGACCACGACGCTAATCATGTCCGCGGCGCCTGCTATCGCCAGCGCCGCCAGCGACAGGGGCAGCGAGCGGCTCATCCCGAAGACGAGCGTGGCCGCGCCGAAGATGGCGACCGCGATGAACATCTTCCGGCCGGTGTTGCCGCCCATGGGCCGCATGGCCAGGAAGACGGCCACCACCGCGGCGCCGAACGCGGGCGCACAGCGCAGCAGCCCCAGGCCCCATGGCCCCGTGTGCAGGATGTCCCGCGCATAGATGGGCAGGAGCGCCACCGCGCCACCGAAGAGCACGGCGAACAGGTCCAGGGTGATGCTGCCCAGCAGCAGGCGCTGCCGTCGAACGAATCCGAGTCCCGCGACCAGGGTCGACAGGGAGAGGGGCTCGGCGGATGCGCGCCCGGTCCGCACCTTGAGGATGAGAATCCAGATGACGGAGAGGGCGCACAACGTCGCGGAGGCCGAGTAGGCCCCCGCGGCGCCGATCCAGCCATAAAGGATGCCGCCCACGGCCGGGCCGCCAATGGTGGCCACCTGCCACGTGGTGGAGTTGATGGCCACGGCGCGGGTCAGGTGCTCGGGCGGCACCAGATGCGGGGTGAGCGCGGAGCCCGCAGGGGCATGGAACGCGCGCGCCGCGCCGAAGAGCACCAGGACGCCATAGACGAATCGCACGTCGCGGATATGGCCCAAGGTGAAGGCGAGCAGCAGCAGGCTGCAGACCAGCATCACCGTCTGGCACACCGCCAGGATGGTCCGCCGGTCCACGCGGTCCGCCACCTGGCCACCCACCAGACACAGCGACAGGAACGGCAGGAACTGCGCCAGCCCCGTGTATCCGAGCGCGAGCGCGCTGCCCGTGAGCTCGTAGACCTGCCAGCCAATGGCCACCGACTCAATCTGGACGGCCAGCACCGCGCACAGGCGCGCCAGCAGATAGAAGCGGAAGTCTCGATGTTGGAAGATGGAGAGCCCGGAAGCCGCAGCCTGATGAGTCATGCTGGCGGCGCTGTAATCCACGGGCCCGTCGCGCGCCACCGTCTGACTGTGTCGGCTCCCAAGGCGGCAGGGGCATGGGTACGCCAAGGTCGCCGTGATACCTTCCTTTCCCGATGAACAAGGACGCGAAGGACGGGGTGAACCAGGTCTCCACGCCACGCTCGGCTCCACGCCTCCTGGGACGCGTCATCGCCGTGATGCTGCTGACGGTTCTGGGCGGCTGCCGCAAGTCCGATGCGGAGCGAGCCGCACAGGAGCGGGAGGAAATCGAAGCGCGCATTCGCGACGCCTACTCGCTGGTCCCATACCGGGCGCTCAAGCTGACGATGCGCGCGGAAGGTCAGCCGAACGCTCCCGCTGAGATCGCCGCGCTCTGGCAGACGCTGGCGGCCACGCGGGAGCTGCCGGCGAAGGCTGCCTCCGAGGAAGAAGCACTCCGGGTGGCGAAGGCGTACCTGGACCTGGGCGTCGCCTTCTACAAGGCCAAGAAGACGCTGGAGCAGCGCGACGAAGACGAGTTCCCCCTCCTGTGGAACCGCTTTCAGCCGGACCAGCCGCCTCCGCTGCAGGGCTACGACGCCGGCCAGGAGCATGCGTTCCTCTCCGCGCTGTGGTTCGTGCTGGATGCGGCGGACTCGGGCAACCGTGTCCCCGCGACTGACCTGGTGCTCTATGAGCTGTCGCGCGCCACGCCTCAGCCCGCGTGGCCGCCAGGGCTGCGCGTGTCGGTTCGCGGCAGCCGGGGGATGGCCTTCTGCGGCGCGGGCTATCACTACGCAGCCGAGGAGGAGCTGAATGCGTTCCTGTTCGAAGCCGAGGCGATGCCCGCCAGCGACTTTCCAGCAATGCGGAATGCCACGCCGGCACAGGTTCGCGAGACGCTGCTCGCCACGGGCTACTTCCTGCGGGCCTGGAACCGCATGGGGCTCAAGCGCGAGCGTGCGGCGGAGGACGACATCGAGCGGGGCCTGGGCTCCCTGGAGAAGCTTGGCATCGAGAATGAGCTGACGTGGTGGGGCTGGGCCTTCATCCACTTCCGCCGGGAGCGCTACGACGAATCCGCGCGCTACCTCGACACCCTGGCGAAGAGTCCGTACCTGGGCGAGACCGAGCGGCGTGACCTCCAGGCCAGCGCGGACGCGATGCGCAAGCACGGCGAACGGCTGCCCATCTTCCTCCAAGCGCGGGCCGCCGCCATCCTGGGACAGGCGCTCGTGGCGAGGGCGGGGGGCCCGGAGAAGATTCTCGTCACGCTCCTGGGACCGGAGCGGGCAGGGCAGGTCCTGGCGCCCATCCTGTGGATGGACCGGGTCCGTCAAGGCCTCGCGCAGCGCTCCATGGACGACTTCGCCCGCGCGGCGGGGGATTCCTTCGAGGGCGTGCGGGCCGCCGGTAGCAAGGGCCTGAGCACATTGAAGGAGAAGCTGCTGGGCGGTGGAGGCGACACGAAGACGGCGGCGGAGGGTCCTCCGTAGGTTGTTGGCGGGGCGCTGGCGGCCCGTGCTATCCGCTGACGCCACCATGAGTCCGACGAAGAAGGCCGCCGCGAAGAAGGCCCCCGCCGCTGAGCTCCCCACGATTGCCTTCGCGTCGCCCGCGGAATGGGCGTCCTGGCTCGAAGCGAACCATGCCTCGTCGCGCGGCCTCTGGTTGAAGCTGGCGAAGAAGGGCTCGGGCATCGAATCCGTCACCTACGCCGAAGCGGTCGACGTCGCGCTCGAGTGGGGCTGGATTGACGGTCAGAAGAACGCCTTCGATGACACCGCGTGGCTCCAGAAGTTCACTCCCCGGGGCGCGAAGAGCGTCTGGTCCAAGATCAACTGCGAGAAGGTGGAAGCGCTCATCGCCGCGGGCCGGATGAAGCCGGCGGGCATGGAGGCCGTGGCGCTCGCCAAGCAGGATGGCCGCTGGGACGCCGCCTACGAATCCCAGAGCAAGACCACCGTGCCCGAGGACCTGGCCCGCGCCCTGGCCGCGAATGCGAAGGCGGCCGCGTTCTTCGCCACGCTCAACGCAGCGAACCGGTACGCCATCCTGTGGCGCGTCCACACCGCGAAGAAGGCGGAGACGCGGGCTCGGCGAATTGAACAGTTCGTCGAGATGCTGGCTCGGCACGAATCGCTGCAGGCATGAACGGGGACGAGCCCCGGCAAGTCCCATGCCGATATCCGGCGCCGCCCGTGTGCCGGAGGGCCGTGCGGCGGACCTGCCGGAAATCCGGCACCCTGCCGGAACCCCGGCGGTGACCCGGCCCCTCGGGGTGGCTTCACGCGCACGTCGCCTCCGCGCTTGCCTCACGCAACTTCATCCTTTTTCACGAAAGAGCGCCTGGAGCCCATGGCACGGTGCGTTTCGCCGCTTCCTCGCGAAGTGGCGCGCCCCGGTGAACGGCCGGACAGCCGGTGGCATCACCATTGCTCCAGGCCGGATGCGTTTCAGCGTTCACGCATCCGCCAAGGGGAAGTCAATCCATGTTGCTCGACATGTACCTGTACTTCGGCTTGCCACTGCGGCCCGCGCCGCGCCGCGCTGTGTCCCAGGCCAGCCAACCCCGCACCTCCTCCACCGAGCGCACGGCGACGGGAGGGCAGAGCGTGTCCGGGGCCCGCGCCCCGGAGCGAAAGGCGGCGCCCCAGTTGACGGTCATCGAGGGGGGCGCGGCTGACATACGATGAGCGGGGAGGCGTGAGCGGGAGAGACCCCATGGACTCGCGGACCCAGCGCTACTTCGAGGACATCCAGCTCAAGCACTTCGGGCGCCTCTTCGGCCGGCTCGTTCGCGTCCGACTGTTCCTGTCGCTGCTGCTGCTGCTGTCCGCCGTGTGTGTCGCCGTCATCGACGGCGCGCGCTGGCGATGCGTGTTCATGAGCGTGGTGGGGGTGGGCGCCTTTACCTACTTCTTCCATGAGTTCCGCCGCTTTCAGCGCGACGGCGTTGACGCGCGCAGCGTGCCGCTCAATCTGTGGATGGGGCAGATCATCCTGACGAGCATCATCGTGGGGACCGGCGGCATCGCCAGCCCCGTGCTGCCCGCCGCGCTGCCCCTGGGCTTCTTGTCGAGCCTCGCGGCGACGCCCCGGGATCGCTCGCGGCTGTTGATGGCGCAGTTGTCCACGCTGATGGCCGTCTCCTTCGTCCAGATTTCCGGGCTGGTTCAGGGGCTGCCCCTGTGGTTCCTCGGCGCGCCGTCGTCCGTCCTGCTCGTCGCGGGCGCCCTCGTCACCGCCATCATGCTCTGCGTGTGCAGCGCGGCGGGCGGCGCCATCCGGACGACCTTCGACAACATGCTGAGCGAAGCGCTCGCCAGCCGCGACGAACTGCTGGCCACGCATCGCTCGTATGCGGGCGCCCTGGAGGCCATGTCCGGAGAGATTGCCCACGAGCTGAAGAACCCGCTGGCCACGGTGAAGGGCCTCACCCAGCTCATGGCGCGCGAAGCAGGTCGCGCCCAGCCCGCCGAACGCCTGCAGGTGCTGTCGGGCGAGGTGGTGCGGATGCAGGGCATCCTGGAGGAGTTCCTCAACTTCACTCGGCCGCTGGTGCCTTTGACGGTGAGCCCCGTGGACCTGGGCGCGTTGTGCGATGAAGCCCTGGTGCTGCACGAAGGACTGGCGGCGGGACACGGCGTGCGGCTGGAGCGCAAGGGCACGGAGGGCGTGGAGGCGGTGTGTGACTCGCGCAAGGTGAAGCAGGTGTTGATGAACCTGCTGCACAACGCCATCGAGGCCTGTCCCACGGGCGGGCGTGTCACCGTGGAGGTCCGCGCGCTGCCCGTGGGCGAGGCCCGCGTCTTCGTGCGCGACTCAGGGCCTGGACTGGCCTCCGAGCTCGAGCCCCGTGTGTTCGACGCGGGCGTGACGACCAAGGCCAGGGGCTCCGGGTTGGGCCTGACGGTGGCGCGTGCCCTGGCGAGACAGCACGGCGGAGACGTCACGCTGGCGAATGCGGTAGGAGGCGGATGCGAGGCGGCGTTGACGCTCCCGCGAGAGCTGCCAGCGGAGATCATGCGGCCGCTGCACGGAGTCGCGAATGTGGGATGATGCCAAGGAGGGTGGCACCACGCGCGTCCTGGTGGTGGATGACGACGCGGGCGTTCGCTTCACGCTGCGGGAGATGCTCAAGAGCCTCTCCGGCGTCGAGGTGGATGAAGCCGTGGATGGCGAGGACGCGCTGGAGAAGCTGTCGGCCAGGCCCTACGAGCTGGTCATCTCCGACCTGCGCATGCCTCGGATGGATGGCATGGAACTGGTGCGCCGGCTGAGTCTGTTCTCCCGAGCGCCTCGTGTCATCGTCATCACCGCGCATGGTTCCGAGCGCTTCGCGGTGGAGGCCATGAAGGCGGGGGCCTACGACTACTTCCGCAAGCCCTTCGAGGTGGATGAGCTGCTGGCGGTCGTCTCCCGCGCGCTGGAGTCGGTCCGGCTCCGCGAGGAGAACGCACGGCTATCAGGTGAGCTGAACCTGTCCCGCTCGTTGGTGTTCGTCTCGGAGCCCATGGCCCGGCTCGCGCAGCTCGTGCAACGGGCGGGCTCACGGGATGTGACGGTGCTCATCACCGGCGAGAGCGGCACGGGCAAGGAGCGGGTGGCGGACGCGCTCGTCCGGGCCTCGCCGCGCGCGAACCGGCCCTTCCTGCGCTTCAACTGCGCGGCACTCACCGAGGAGCTGGCGGAGGCCGAGCTGTTCGGCCACGCCCGGGGCGCCTTCACCGGAGCCCACCGCGCGCGGCCTGGGCTCTTCCGTGAGGCGGATGGCGGCACGCTGCTGCTGGACGAGGTGGGCGAGCTGGCACCCACGCTCCAGGCCCGGCTCCTTCGCGTGCTTCAGGAGGGCGAGGTGCGCCCGGTGGGGGAGGACCGGCCAGTGACGGTGGACGTGCGCATCATCGCCGCCACTCACAGGGACTTGCGCCGCCTGGCCCTGGAGGGTGCGTTCCGCGAGGACCTCTACTACCGGCTCAACGTCGTCCAGCTCCGGGTGCCGCCGCTGCGCGAGCGCCCCGAGGACATCCCCGTGTTGGCGCGGGTGTTCCTGGACCGCTTCATCGACCGGTTCCACACCGGCCCACTGAAAATCCCCGACGGCTTCTTCGAGCAGCTCCGTGCCTTGCCGTGGCCAGGGAACGTGCGCGAGCTGGAGAACACGCTGGAGAGCCTGGTCGCGCTGTCCAGCGAGGGGCGGCTGGACCTGGGCCCGTTGCCTTCCGCCGAGCCGACAGGCGCGGATAGTGGTTTCCCGGGGGCGTCGTCGGACCCGGTCCGTCCAGGGCCGCAGGACGGGGCTCCCGGCGCGGGGCTCAAGGAGCGCGTGGAGGCGTACGAGCGCGGCCTGGTCCTGGACGCGCTGCGCATGGCGGGCGGAAACCGCAGTGAAGCGGCGCGGCGGCTGGGCATTGGCCGGGCCACCCTGCATGACAAGCTGCGCAAGTACGGGCTGGACGACGGCGGGGAAGAGCGGAGCTGATTCCGGGAACAAGCGGGCCGCTCGCGGTGTTGCGGGCCGGCCTTCCAGCGTCATCGTTCCAGGAGCGTGCATGCATCCCGTGACCCGATGCCTCGCGGCTGTCCTGCTGGCCACCGTCGCAGGCCCGGCGCAGGCGCAGTCCACCCCGCCAGCCCCGAAGCGCCCCTACAGCATCTCTCCCGAGCGCACCGAACGCGTCCGCTCGCAGTACACCAAGTTCGAGTACCGCATTCCCATGCGGGACGGGACGCGCCTGTTCACCTCCGTCTACGTCCCCGCGGACGCGTCACCGGGGAAGCGCTATCCCATCATCCTGGTGCGCACGCCGTACAGCGTCGCGCCCTATGGCGTGGACCGGTATCCCCCCGCGTTGGCCCCCACCGAGGCGTTCGAGAAGGACGGCTTCATCTTCGCCTTCCAGGACGTGCGCGGCCGCAACATGTCCGAAGGCGAGTTCGTCAACGTCCGCCCCCACAAGCCGAAGAAGGCCGGGCCCAAGGACTTCGACGAGAGCACCGACACGTACGACACCATCGAGTGGTTGGTGAAGCGCGTGGCGAACAACAACGGCCGCGTGGGCCAGTGGGGGATTTCGTACCCCGGCTTCTACGCGTCGGCGGGCGCCATTGATTCGCACCCGGCGCTCAAGGCGGTGTCGCCGCAGGCCCCCATCGCCGACTGGTTCTGGGATGACATGCACCGCCACGGCGCCTTCAACCTGGCGCTGGCATTCAACTTCTTCTCCACGTTCGGCAAGCCCCGGCCCCATCCCACGGACAACGAGGAGTGGCAGCGCTTCGAGCACGGCACGCCGGACGGCTACCAGTTCTTCCTGGACCTGGGTCCCCTGGGCAACGCGGACGCGAAGCACCTCAAGGGGGACGTCGCCTTCTGGAAGGACGTCACCTCGCATCCCAACTACGACAGCTTCTGGCAGGCGCGGAACCTGCTCCCGCACCTGAAGAACATCAAGGCGGCGGTGCTCACGGTGGGCGGCTGGTACGACACCGAGGACCTCTACGGCCCCCTGCGGACCTACGCCGCCATCGAGAAGCAGAACCCCGGCATCTCCAACAGCCTCATCATGGGCCCGTGGCCGCACGGCGGCTGGCAGCGCGGCGGAGGCGAGTCCCTGGGCGACGCGGACTTCGGCTTCGCCACCAGCGAGGCCTACCAGACGTTGGCGCTGGACTTCTTCAAGCACCACCTCAAGGGCGGCGCGAAGCCGGACGTGCCGGAGGCCATGGTGTTCGAGACGGGCGCCAACCGCTGGCGCCGCTTCGACACGTGGCCGCCCAAGGGGCTGCGTGAGACGCGGCTCTACTTCCAGCCCAAGGGGGGCCTGGCCACGACGGCGCCGAAGACGACGGGCGCGTCCTTCGCCGAGTACGTGAGCGACCCGGCCAAGCCCGTGCCGTACACGCAGGAGATGATGACGGGCTGGAGCAAGGACTACATGACGGAGGACCAGCGCTTCGCCGCGCGCCGGCCGGACGTGCTGGTGTTCGAGACGGAGCCGCTGGAGCGCGACCTCACGCTGGCGGGACCGCTGGAGGCGGAGTTGTGGGTTTCCACGACGGGCACCGACGCGGACTGGGTGGTAAAGCTGGTGGACGTCAACCCGGGCAAGGTGCGCGGGTGGCGCAAGGGCGATGAAGAGAAGGGAAACAAGAACCGGGGGCATCAGCAGACGCTGGTGCGCGGCGAGCCCTTCCGCGGCCGGTTCCGCGACAGCTACAGCGAGCCCAAGCCCTTCAAGCCCAACGAGGTGACGAAGGTGCGCTTCGTCATCAACGACGTGTTCCACACCTTCCAGCGTGGGCACCGCGTGATGATTCAGGTCCAGTCGAGCTGGTTCCCGTTCATCGACCGCAACCCGCAGACCTACGTGCCCAACATCTTCGAGGCGAAGGAGGAGCACTTCACGCGCGCCTTCCACCGCGTCTACCACTCCACGGCGAACCCCAGCTTCATCAAGGTGGGCGTGCTGCCCTCGTTGGACGAGTAGCGCGAGGCCCCCCACGCGGAGCCCTCCGTTCGCCGCCATCAGGGCTGCTTCTGTGCAGCGGCGAAGGGAAGGGTGTTCTCGTGGGGGTGCCGGCCTTGCGTTCCTGTTACCCTGGGCTTTCATTCACGCGGTGGCACCTGAAACGGGAGGGACATGACCGGCACCCAGGGGCCCGACACCGGGCTGGTGCGGCTGGATGGGAGTGAGGGCGAAGGGGGCGGCCAGATTCTCCGCTCCGCGCTGTCGCTGTCGCTCATCACCGGCCGCCCGTTCCACATCACGCGCCTGCGCGAGCGACGTGATCCGCCCGGTCTGCGTCCCCAGCACCTGGCCTGCGTCCGCGGCGCCGAGGCCCTGTGTGGCGGCGCCGCTTCTTCCGAGGGCGCCACCGTCGGCGCCTCCGAGCTCTCCTTCACCCCGGCCCCCGTGCGCGCCGGCGACTACCTGCTGGAGGTGGGCACCGCGGGCAGCACGCCGTTGCTCTTCCAGTGCCTCGTCTATCCGCTGGCCCTGGCCGGCGGAGGACGGCTGACCTTGCGAGGCGGCACGCACCTGCCGCACAGCCCCAGCTTCCACTACGTGGCCACCGTCTGGCAGCCGGTGGCGCATGCGTATGGCCTGCCGGTGTTGCTGTCCCTGGTGCACGCCGGCTTCTACCCGGAGGGCGCGGGGGAGATTGTCGCGGAGGTGGGGCCGCCGCAGGAGCCGCCCCGGCTGGTGGAGCTGCCCGCGCGAGGCATGTTGCGCGAGGTCCGCGTGTCGTCCTTCACCGGCGGGCTGCCGTTCACCATCGCCGAGCGTCAATCCAGGGCCGCCGTGGGAGCGCTGCGTGAGCGCGGCATCCTGGCGGAGGCGGACAACCGCCCGCTGGCGGTGACGCGCTCGGTGGGGACCGTCACTTTCGTCCTGGCCCAGTTCGAGCACACCATCGCGGGCTTCACCGCGCTGGGAGAGCGGGGCCGCCCCGCCGAGGACGTGGGCCGCGAGGGCGGAGAGGCCCTGGCGCGGTTCATGGAGACGGGTGGGGCGCTCGATGAGCACCTCGCCGATCAGATTCTCCTGCCCGCCGCGCTGCTGGCCGCCGGGCGCCTGGGGCCGGCGTCACCGGGCACCACGCGCTTCACGGCGGCGCGAATCACCGACCACCTCACCACCCACGCCCGTGTCGTGGAGCGCTTCCTGCCCGTGCGCGTCACGGTGGAGGCGGGAGGTTCCGTGGAGGTCCGGCCCGCCTGAAGTCCGGGCCGGAACCGGCTCAGGCCACTTCGTCGTCGCCGCGGTTGGCGCCGAAGGTGTTCTGCCCGGCGATGTCCTTGGACGTGTTCCGGTAGGCGCGGATGCCGAAAGGCACGGCGACCACGAACACGAGCCCCGCGAGGCCGATGGCCATCCACGGAATCGGCTTCTGCTTGAGCTGGACGTCCTTGCCGTAGGAGTTGAGGTTGTTGCCCATGGCGCGCTGCTTGGCGGCCTCACGCTCCTCGGCGGTCATCTCGCGGGGGGCCTGGAAATCCTGGACCTGCTTGCGAGGCTGGGCCAGCGCGGCACCACCCGAGCTGAGCGCGAGGACGAGGAACATCCGGGGAACGAGGTATCGCATATGGCGGGGGAGGCTATCACGACCCAACGGATGGACTGAACAGGGCTTGCACGCTGAGTGAGCGTCCATTACGGGCCGGGGACCCACATTTCCATCCCGGACGCCATGCTGCGCCTGCCCTTCATCGTCCTCGCCAACCTGTACCTCCTCCTGGTCTCCCTGCTGGGCGCGCCCTTCCGGATGATGGCCGCCAGCCACCGGCCCGCCTACGTCCGCTTCCGGCTGACGGGGGATCCGCCGTACCGCGAGCGACGCCGGCGCCGGTTGCAGCTGGGGGGCAGCCGCCCCGAGCCGTCGGATGTCACGTCCGTGGAGCGCCTCCGCGAGTCGTTGGAGCTCCTGGCGAAGGACGGCCGGGTGAAGGGCATCCTCCTGGAGGTGGAGGACCTGGCCGTGCCCGCGGCGAAGCGGGATGCGCTGGTGGCGGTGTTGAGGGCCTTCCGCGCCCAGGGCAAGCGGGTGGTGGGCTGGGCGGTCCACGTGGACAACGAGGGATATGCCCTCCTGTGCTCGGCGGACGAGGTGCTCCTGCCCCCCATGGGCCGCGTGGAGCTGGTGGGCTACGCCGCCGAGTCCACCGCCCTGGGCGTGGGCCTGTCGCGCGTGGGCATCCGGCCGCAATTCATCCGGCGCGGGGATTACAAGACGGCGCCGGAGCTCTTCACCCGGCCCGTCGTGTCGGACATCCAGACGCGGACGGTGGAGTCGTTCCTGGATGAGCGCTACGCGGACCTGGTGGACGTGGTGGCTCGGGGGCGGCGCAAGACGCCGGAGGAGGTCCGGGCGCTGATCGACCAGGGGCCCTTCAGTGCTCGCCGGGCGGTGGACGCGGGGCTGGCGGACGCACTGGTGAGCGAGGCGAACCTGCCCGCGCACCTCGGGCTGGCGAAGCCGGGGGATGGAGAGGAGGAGACGGAGCTGGAGCCGATGGAGACCTATCTCTCCACGATTCCGTTCCCGCCGGTCCGATGGAAGCGGCTGCGGCGGAACCCGCGTGTCGCGGTGGTGCCCGTGTCTGGAATCATCATCCCGGGCAAGGGGGCCAGCGGGAAGATGGCGACCTCGGAGACGGTGGTGAAGGCGCTGCGTGCCGCGGGGCGGGACAAGCGGTCGAAGGCGGTGGTCGTCTACATCAGCAGTCCGGGCGGGACGCCGCTGGCGTCGGAGCAGATGCTGGAGGCCGTGCAACGCGTGGCGCGGAAGAAACCCGTCATCGCGTACATGGACCGGGTGTGCGCCAGCGCAGGGTACATGGTGGCGGTGGGCGCGAAGGAGATCTGGTCCGCGCCGCACGCCATGGTGGGCTCGATTGGTGTCTTCGCGGGCAAGTTCGACATGTCCGGGCTGATGGAGAAGCTCGGGGTGCACAAGACGGTGCTGGTCCGGGGACAGAACGCGGCCATGCTCTCGTTCTCGCGTGGCTTCACGCCGCAAGAGGAGGCCACGC
Source organism: Myxococcus sp. AB036A (assembly GCF_006547355.1). Taxonomy (NCBI): domain Bacteria; kingdom Pseudomonadati; phylum Myxococcota; class Myxococcia; order Myxococcales; family Myxococcaceae; genus Myxococcus; species Myxococcus sp. AB036A. The sequence continues at coordinate 44,505 of NZ_VHLC01000060.1, forward strand.
TGGAGGCAGAGGTGGAGGAGATGTACCAGGCCTTCCTCGACATCGTCGCGAAGGGGAGGGGGCGGACGAAGGAGGAAATTCACCAGTTGGCGGAAGGCCGCGTGTACTCGGGCGTGCGCGGGAAGGCCGTGGGGCTGGTGGACCAGGTCGCGGGCTTCGAGGAGGCCTGTCGCCACGCGCTCTCGCTGGCGAAGGTGCCGGCGGCGGAGCGGTTCGAAATCATGACCTATGGCGCGCCCAAGCAACGGGTGAACCTGCTGAAGCTGTTGATGGGGGCGTCCCATGCGCAGACGTATGCGCTGTGCCCCACGGCCTTGAGCCTGAATGGGTTGGGCGGCACGGAGGCGTTTGAAGATGCCGCGCGCTTCGGGGTGGCCGACGTGGTGGGTAGAGTGTTTTCTGATGACCAGTGGCCATTCGGGGGCTGACGGGCGCGAGCGGTAGACTGGAGGGATGCTGAAGGCACTCGCGTTGCTGACTGCATCCTGTCTGGCCCAGGCGGAGGCTTCTTCCGCCGCGAAGGTGGAGGAGAAGCTGCCGTTCGTCACGAGCCTCCACTTCGAGAATGACGTGCTCGCCAAGAGCGACCGGCTCTACACGAACGGCGTCCGCATCGAGCACTTCGGGGAGTACGACGGGTGCCGTTCCATCGCGCGGACGCTGCGGCTTCCGGACAGCGTGCAGCACCGCTACCTGTGTGGCGGCTCGCTGGCGCAGAACATGTACACGCCGAGCCGGATTGTTCCGCTGCCGGAGCAGGACGTGTTCCCGGACCCGAACGACCGGCCCTACGGGGGCTGGCTGCACGGGGGCATCTTCTTCCAGCACATCTATGCGGGGAGGGCGCCCGCGGACTCGTCGAGGCTGACGCTCCAGGCCACGGTGGGCGTCACGGGGCCGGCGTCCGGGGCGGCGAAGACGCAGCGCTGGGTCCACCGGACGCTGAACGACATCTTCGGGCGCACGGTGGCAAGGATTCCGGTGGGTTGGGAGAAGCAGTTGCCCACCGAGCCCGCATTCCACTTCTCCGCGCTCCGCGAGCAGCCGCTGCTCTGGAGCCCCGTGGTGGACGTGACGTGGTCCGCCGGGGCGATGCTGGGCACAGTCTTCGTGAACGCGAGCCTGGGAGGGACGGTCCGTGTGGGCTATCTGGCCCGGCCGTATGGCCTGGCGCCCATCATGCCGTCCGTGGTCAAGGAACTGGAGGCTCAGCGGGCGCCGGGGGAGGCCTCCTCGGAGCTGATGGCCATTCGAGATGAACGCGCCTGGGAGGCCTACCTGTACGCCCGAGGGCAGGTGAGGGTGGTCGCGAGGAACCTGTTCCTGGATGGCACGCTCTTTCGGCCGAGCATCAGCGTCCGGAAGGCGCCCATCGTCGGGGACAGCGAGTTCGGCGCGGCCTTCCGGACGGGCGGGTTCCAGTTCGGCCTGGGCATGGTCTTCCGCTCCCAGGAACTGGCTGACCCGCCCAATCCGCTCCTGTCAGGACACCGGTTCACCCAGATTCAGCTCTCGTATCTGCACTGAAGGCGTCGAAACTAAGGACCAATGGAGGTCAGACATGGGCGTCTTCTTCAAGTGGCAAGGTGAAGTGGTGTGGGATCCGTCGCCCAGACTGGCCCGTCTATTTCTTGCCCAGGTTCGAGCTTTAGAAAATGCAGTGGAACTACAGAGTGGAATTGGCGAAGTGGTCGCTGATGAGGTGGAAATCAATCCTTTACTGCTCAGGCCGTTTGTCTCAGCACTAATGAACGAACTAGATTCCGAAACGAGCAATGCAACTAAGACATTGTTCGCTGGTCCGTTTTCAATATCGCATGGAATTCTTCTGGCTTGCGAGCCAGGTTCGACCTCTCCTATGCGCGGAGATACGGAACGTCTTGCGCGCCGAGGTCAATTACTGGTGTCGGGGCAATCGCGGGTGGGACCTATTTATGAAGGGCTTATTGATTAATGGGGAGTCGTCATCGTATCTGCCCTGACACCCGGGCGTCCGACAGCACAGCTTTGAACCGATGCTACCGTCCGATGGCGATGGCTTTTCCCCTCACCGGAAGTGATAGGCGTCCAGCGAAGGTCAAAGGTTCGCCTGGAGTCAGTGAGGGCTCCGGAGGAGGTGTGAAGTCATGCAAAAGCGCGTTGGCTTCTTTTCGAATTTGAAGCACGGCGACAAGAGTGGCGACGCACTCGCGAATCGAACGTGTGAGCCTCGGCTTCCTGACCAGGTCGCTATAGCTAGGTACTTGCGGAACGGGCAGGTCTACGCGGCTTCGGCTGGGCTTGTGCGTGATGTGCTAGAACCGTCCAGGGAGATAATTGGGCCTTTGGCAGTGCTTACGGACGGCGTTTGGTTTTGGCCTACCGATCTTGTCTATTACCTGGAGAAGTACAATGCGCCCTTGCATGCGGAGTTTATTGAGCACGTGAGAAGTAGAGTGCGTCCCGCTTGACTTGAGACCTCTCATCCGCTGCGCCTTCCGAAAATGCGGTCGCTGCGCCATGCGTGCTCAACCCGCGGCCAGTGGCTTCGACAGGATTGCGGACTTTTTTGATGACGCCGTCTACCGCGGTGCCTCGTGCGTGGCACCTCCACGTCCACGGCCTCCGCCGACGTCACCAGCGTGCGCAGGCAGTATCGACCACTGCCGTTCGAGGGCCAGTAATAATTACGAGCTCCACATTGCGCCTTGCAGCCCGTGCGTCTGCCAGCCACTGCCTAGCACCACTGCGCCAGCGGTAGTCCGAAGGGGGAGTGGGTAACGGAGGGCCGGGCGGGCAGGCCATGATTGCATTGGCCGCCACCCGCCCCACTCATAAAGCAGGCATCGACTCCTTCATGAACGCCGCCGCGGTTCCGCGGCTTGAGAGGCATTTCCAGCGAATCGGCGAGGTGTTGGGCGAGGAGAGTCGGCGCGGATCGTTCGCCCTCTACGTGTCATGGGCCGCCCTATCGGATCGCTCGTGGGTCACCTCGTCGGATCGCAGTTTCGATCAGTCCGACCAGCCAGCGTGCTCGGGAGCATCAAGGTTCGGCTGCGCCGAAACCTGAACGGTTCTGCGCCCTTGACCCTCCCTCCGCGCGCCGGCAAAGAGCAGTCGGCCGCGAGCGGCCAGTTCTGATCGTTCAGGAGTCGCGATCCGTTTGGCCGACCCAAACGCGGTCCGTTACCCCGGTCCCTGACACTCTACGCCATGGGCCTGCTGCGGGAGGGGAGCGCAAGAGCGTGGAGCCCATCGCCGCCCGTGCGTGTCCGGACCCCAAGCGGGTGGATGCCATGCACGAGCGATTGTTGCACTTCACCGTGGATTCGCGGTGGAGCGACCGGACGTGCGGCGTGCAATCTCTCCACTAACAATCGTGGAGGAGTGACGCCAAGCATGTCATGTGCTGAACGAGGCAGTTGTGGTGCCCCATATGGCAGATAGGGAGCGATTATGAAAAAGAGCGTTGAAGTCAAATTGCCGGTGCGCATCGGTCCAGGGCAGCGCCCCTTGACTGAAATTCTTACGGCGGATGAGCTTGAGGACAATCACTACCGGCTGGTGTTTTCCCCTGGATTAGTTGAGAGCCTCGCAGCGGGGGATGAGTTCGCAATTAACGCCGCCGAGCCATCGGGCTTCAAAGTGACACGGCGCGGCGGAAACTTCTGTATTTGGTTTTTCTTCCCGAAGCAGGGAATGAATTACAGCGCAGAGGCTCAGCGTCTCGTGCATGAGGTCGCCAGCATTGGAGGTCGAATGGATGGTGGAGGGGAAACAACCCTCGTCTTTACCGTTCCCGCAGCCAGTGGCTTCGACAGGATTGCGGACTTTTTTGATGACGCCGTCTTGCGCATCGCTGATTCTGCTTGGAGTTTTTCCAATGCGTACGAGCCGACTTCCGGGGCGCCGCTCGACTGGTGGCAAACTTGGGCCACATAGGACGGGTAATGCTTTGCAAAAAACTTCTGACGTGCTCGCCCCCTCGACACCTAAATTACATTTGCGTGCATGTGGCTGATGTCGTGTCCTTACTTCGATGACAACCTCGTGGTCCGACCCGTGCTCGAAACAATGATTTCCCCGTTGCAGCCAGCGAGTAGCGCACCGGGCCCTCGTCCCCCCGTCCGGCCCCCGCACCAGCGCTCCTGATAGGCCCGTTCAGCGGGCCGACACTCACCGGCCGTCCTTGGGACCTACAGGGTGCGCTGGGCGTACAGCCCCGTTAAACGACGTTGACAGCCCCCCCTGGGCTGGCAGATTCCGCGCCCGTTGGCGGCTGACAACCGCCCGTTTTCCAAAGGTTTCAGGTGTCCTGATGAGCGTTACCCAGGCCGACATCCTCGCTGCGATGTCGAAGGTGATGGATCCCGAGCTTCACATCGATCTCGTGAAGGCGGGAATGGTGAAGGACATCCACGTCAGTGGGGACACCGCGAAACTCAAGATCGAGCTCACCACGCCTGCCTGCCCCATGAAGGGGAAGATCCAGGCCGACTCCGAGGCCGCCCTCAAGGCCGTCCCCGGCCTCAAGTCCTTCGACATCGAGTGGGGCGCCCGGGTCCGCCCGGCCGGCGGGGGCATGCCCGCTGGCGCGCTGCTCCCCCAGGTGAAGAACATCATCCTCGTCGGCGCGGGGAAGGGCGGAGTGGGCAAGTCCACCGTCGCCCTCAACCTCGCCACGGCCCTGGCCCAGCACGGCGCCAAGGTGGGCCTGCTCGACGCGGACTTCTACGGCCCCTCCGTCCCCCTGATGACCGGCCTGGGCGACAAGCGCCCCGTCAGCCCGGACGGCAAGTCGCTCAACCCGCTCGAGGCCCACGGCCTCAAGGTCATGTCCATCGGCTTCCTCGTGGAGGCCGACCAGGCGCTCATCTGGCGCGGCCCCATGCTCCACGGCGCGCTGATGCAGCTCGTCCGGGACGTGAACTGGGGCGAGCTCGACTACCTCGTCCTCGACCTGCCGCCCGGCACCGGCGACGTGGCGCTCACGCTGTCCCAGTCCGTCCGGGCCGCGGGCGCCGTGCTCGTCACCACGCCGCAGGACGTGGCGCTCGCGGACGTGGTTCGCGCCAAGCAGATGTTCGACAAGGTCCACATCCCCGTGCTGGGCATCGTGGAGAACATGAGCCAGTTCGTCTGCCCGAACTGCTCGCACACCACGGCCATCTTCAACCACGGCGGCGGCCGCAAGGCCGCGCAGATGTTCGGGATTCCATTCCTGGGTGAAATCCCTCTGGACCTGAAGGTGCGGGAGTCTGGAGACTCCGGCGTTCCGGTGGTCGTGGGGGCCAAGGACAGCCCGGAGGCGAAGGCCTTCCAGGAAGTCGCGCGGAACGTCGCAGGGCGCGTGTCCGCCCAGAGCATCAAGAGCGTTCCGTTGCCGGTGATGCAGGCCCGCTAACTATCGAGGAGACATCATGGCCCCGGCCGGCAACGACGACTTCCCGCCCGATCCGCTGCTCGACGAAGACGAACGGCAGGACCGCTCCAGTGGCTCCAACGGGCCCGCGGGCTTCGTTCCGGAGTTCGTCCGCCGCATGGCCGTGGCCGGCCTGGGTGCCCTCTTCATGACGGAAGAGGGCATCCGCAACCTCGCAGGCCAGCTCAAACTCCCCAAGGAAGCCCTGGGCTTCATCCTCGGTCAGGCCGAAAAGACCAAGGACGAGGTGACGCGCGCCGTCACCGAGGAGCTCCGCCGCTTCCTCCAGTCCGAGAAGCTCCGCGACGAGTTCCTCAAGCTCATGTCCGGCATGACGGTGGAGATCAAGGCGCAGATCCGCCTGGTGCCTCCCGAGAAGGAGGAGAAGTCCTCCGAGTCGGAAGCCCCCACCAAGTCCCGCCGGTCCGCCACGCCCAGCGTGGTCATCTCCGAGCTCAACGCGAAGCGCCCCAGCGCGAAGCGCACCAAGAAGGAGTAACGGTGGCGGACACGCCCCCTCCCGCTGAGTCCCCCTCGAGTGCCGCGCCGCCTCCGCGCCCGAACGAACGGAAGAGCGCGCTGGCCAAGCGGCTGCCGTTGCTCCTGCTCGTCGCCCTGGGGCTCTACCTGTGGCAGGTGACGGGCACCCCCGAGCGCGACGTCGCCTTCCAGCTCGCGGGCCCGGGCTGGGCCTCCGTGCGCGCCGTGGACCTGCAGATCTCCGACCCGGAAGGCCAGCTCATCAAGCGCGAGGAGCGGTTCTTCCCCTCGGGACCACCGCCTGAGCTCACGTACAAGGTGGACCTGCCCGAGGGCACCTGGGACGCGGCGCTCTTCGTGAAACGTGAGGGCAGCGACACCCGTGTGCGCTTGGAGACGGAACTCGTCGTCGGCGAAGGGCAGTACATCGTCCGGCAGCTTCAGTTGCCCGCCGCAGTTCGTTGACCGACCTGGGGGCGTGGGCTAAGGCCGCCCGCACAACGTTCTTCACTCTTTCCGACCCAAGAGGTGCGTACACGCCATGGCAACGGAACACATTGTCGTCGTCGGGGCAGGGCAGATGGGCGCGGGCATCGCGCAGGTGGCACTCGTCGCGGGCCTTCGCGTCACGCTGGCGGACGTCTCCGAGGCGGGGCTCGCCAAGGGCGCCGACCGCATCCGCGCCGGCCTGAAGAAGCTGGTGGAGAAGGGCAAGCTCGACGCGGCAAAGCAGCAGGCCGCCGAGGCCAACCTCGTCACCGTGACGAAGGTCACCGACGCCAAGGACGTGGACTTCGCCGTCGAGGCCGTGACGGAGAGCGAGGGCCTCAAGCGCGGCATCTTCCTGGACCTGGACGAAATCGTGCGCCCGGGCGGCGTGCTCGCCACCAACACGTCGTCCATCCCCATCACCCGGATCGCCGCGTATACCAAGCGCCCCGAGTCCGTCATCGGCATGCACTTCATGAACCCGGTGCCGGTGATGCAGCTCGTGGAGATCATCCGCGGCGCCGCCACGTCCGATGAGACGTATGCCACCACGCGGGCCCTCGCGGAGAAGATGGGCAAGACGACGGTGGTCTCCAAGGACTACCCGGGCTTCATCGTCAACCGCATCCTCATCCCCATGCTCAACGAGGCCTGCTTCGCCGTCATGGAGGGCCTGGGCTCCGTCGAGGACATCGACACCGCGATGAAGCTGGGCACCAACCAGCCCATGGGCCCGTTGCAGTTGGCGGACTTCATCGGCCTGGACACCGTGCTCTACATCGCCGAGGTGCTCCACAAGGGCCTGGGCGACCCCAAGTACCGCCCCAGCCCCCTGCTGCGGCAGTACGTGGAAGCCGGCTGGTACGGCAAGAAGAACGGCCGCGGCTTCTACAAGTACTGAGCCCCGCGGTTACCCACTTCCACCCCAGGAGCCTCGAACATGGCCTACGAGAACATCCGGCTGGAGCAGGAGGGCGCCATCGCGACCCTCTTCATCGACCGCCCCAAGGCGCTCAACGCCCTCAATACGAAGACGCTGCAGGAGCTCGAGTCCGCGCTGAAGTCCCTTCCCGCGGACGTGCGCGTCCTCATCGTCACCGGCGGCGGCGAGAAGGCCTTCATCGCGGGCGCGGACATCGCGGAGATGGCCGCGCTCACCGACGCGCAGGCCCAGGAGTTCGGCGCCCTGGGGCACCGGGTCATGGCCGCGCTGGAGGCGCTGCCCATTCCGACCATCGCGGCCGTGAATGGCTTCGCGCTCGGCGGCGGCTCCGAGCTGGCCCTGGCCTGTGACTTCATCTACGCCTCCGAGAAGGCCAAGCTCGGCCTGCCGGAAGTCGGCCTGGGCGTCATCCCCGGCTTCGGCGGCACCCAGCGCCTCACCCGCGTGGTGGGCCGCGCCCGCGCCAAGGAGCTCATTTTCACCGGCGACCGCATCGACGCGGCGAAGGCGAAGGAGATTGGCATGGTGCTGGAGGTCCTCCCCGCGGACGGTCTGCTCGCGCACTGCCGCGCCGTGGCGGAGAAGATTCTCAAGAACAGCCCGCTGGCCATCTCCAAGGCCAAGCAGGTCATCGAGGCCGGCGCCGACCAGGACCTGCGCGCGGCGAACGACATCGAGCGCAAGGCCTTCGGCGACCTGTTCGGCTCCGAGGACCAGCGCGAAGGCATGAAGGCCTTCCTGGAGAAGCGCCCCGCGACCTTCACCGGGAAGTAGCGCGGTGAAGGGGCTCGCGGCCGGGGGACTGCTGGCGTGTCTCCTGGCCGCCGTGCCGGCCCAGGCTTCGGAAGACGGTGGGGGCGAGGACGAGCGAGCCCCCGTGCTGGTGTCCTGGAAGCGCTCGCTGTGCCTCTACACGGGCTGCTTCCTGGAGCCGCTCATCCCCGACGTCCGCTACGAGTGGGAGCCGGGTGCCCAGGAGGGTTGGGTGCTGTCCTGGCCCATCCACCCGTGGGCCCTGCCGCCGCTGGACGTGCCAGGGCCCACGCTGGTGGTATCGCCGTTCCTGGAGCCTCAGCTCCGGCTGGGACGGACGGCCTTCCGGATGCTCGCCGGGGCACGGGTGTATGCGTTTCCTGACGCAGCGCGCTTCGGAGTGTTGGCCGAAGGCGCGGGGCTGTGGGGGCG